>CAZNGL010000010.1:0-41190 GCA_964572405.1 uncultured Bacteriovoracaceae bacterium | reverse complement strand
GGCATCACCATCGACCAGGTGGACTTCTTCGAGATCAACGAGGCCTTTGCCGGCTCCACCGTAGCCGTGATGAGGGAACTGGGCCTGGACATGGACAAGGTGAACGTGAACGGGGGGAGCGTCGCACTCGGCCACCCCATCGGCTCCAGCGGCACCAGGGTCTTCACCACCCTGCTCAACGAGATGCAGCGCTCGGACAAGGCAATCGGCGTGGCGAGCCTGTGCCTGGGCGGCGGCGAGGCGGTGGCCCTGGTCGTGAAGCGCTGAGCGCTGCAGAAAGGAGCATGACATGAACATACAGACCTTCGGCGTCATCGGATCGGGACAGATGGGTGGCGGCATCGCCCAGGTGGCCGCCGCCAGCGGCCTGTCCGTCATCATGAACGACATCAATGAGCAGTTCGTCATGAACGGGCTCAAGACCATCACGAAGAACCTCGCCCGCCAGGTGGAGAAGGGGTCCCTGAGCCAGGACGATTCAAGAACCATCCTGGGCAGGATCAGGACGAGCACCAGCCTCAAGGACATGGCGGCAGCCGACATGGTGGTGGAGGCCGCCACGGAGAACCAGGACATCAAGTTCTCCATCTTCCGGGAGCTCGACGAGGTCTGCCCCGGGCACGCCATCCTGTCGTCGAACACCTCGTCCATCCCCATCGGCAGGATCGCGGCCCAGACCGAGCGTCCCGAAAAGGTCATCGGCATGCACTTCATGAACCCGGTGCCCGTGATGAAGCTCTGCGAGATCATCCGGGGCATCGCCACGTCCGAGGAGACATTCAGGATCACCTGGGACCTGGCCCTGAAGTTCGGAAAGACCCCTGCCGAGGCCAATGACTACCCGGGCTTCATATCAAACCGCATCCTCATGCCCATGATCAACGAGGCGGTGTACTGCCTGTACCACGGCGTGGGCACCAAGGAGTCCATCGACACGGTGATGAAACTGGGCATGAACCACCCCATGGGCCCGCTGGCCCTGGCCGACCTCATCGGCCTGGACACCTGCCTGGCCATCATGGAGACCCTGTATGGCGGCTTCTGCGACTCCAAGTACCGGCCCTGCCCCCTGCTCCGCAAGTACGTGGAGGCCGGCTGGCTGGGCAAGAAGACCGGCAAGGGGTTCTACGAGTACAAGTAACGTCTCCTTTTTTCCAGCCAGGAATTGTGGAGGCCTGATGATGACATCGATCAAAGACAGGTATGCCATCGTTGGAGTGGGGTATACGCCCCAGGGACGTGTTCCCGGAAGGACGTCGCTGAGCTTCCACCTGGAGGCGTCCGCCAATGCCATCAGGGATGCCGGGCTGACCAGGGACGACGTGGACGGCTTCATCTGCTACCGCCACTTTCCTGCAGCCTCCAACGAGGACGACCTGACGCCCCATCTCATCGCCCAGCACCTGGGGATATCGCCCGCGTACATGAGCCAGGACGCCAACTGATCGAGGAGCCACCTTCAGCACGCAGTTGGCGCGCTGGAACTCGGCCTGTGCCGGTACGTCCTCATCTCCTACGGGCACAACGCGCTCTCAAGCGACAGCCTGTTGCGTATGCTCGTCGATTTTTCAGGAGACGATGCCGTGTTCGGGCATTTCGGCGCCACGGGCGGTTACGCGCTGGCCGCCAGGAGGGCCATGCACGAGTTCGGCACCGGGCCCGAAACCTGGAAGAAGATCGCCGTGGGTCAGCGCAGGTGGGCCAACCTCAACCCCGCCGCCATGATGCATGGCAGACCCATGAGCGAAGCGGACTACGACAACGCCAGGTGGGTCGTGGAGCCGTTGCGCCTGCCCGACAACTGCCTCATCACCGACGGCGGGAGGGCCGTCATCGTCACCTCCCTCGAGCGGGCGAGGGACCTCAGGCAGCCCCCGGCCGTCATCATGGGGATGGGACAGCACAACCCCTGCACGGCCGTGTCCCAGTCCACCCGGGTGGCGGGCCCCACCGGCGCCAGGCAGGCCTCACGGGCGGCGCTCGCCATGGCCGGCATAACCCTGGATGACGTGGATGCATGCCAGATCTACGACTGCTTCACCTATACCGTGGAGATCACCCTCCAGGACTACGGTTTCTTCAAGCCCGGCGAAGGCCGCGACTGGCTCCAGGGCGGGACCATCGAGCCCGGCGGCAGGATGCCGGTGAACACCTCGGGCGGGCAGCTTTCAGAGGCATACTTCATGGGCCTGACGCCCATCGCCGAGGGCGTCATGCAGATCATGGGACGCTGCGGGGAACGTCAGCTCGGCCCCGCGACACGGACCAGACCGCCGGAGATCATCCTGTGCAGCGACAACGGCGGCATCCTGCAGAGCCACTCGTGCATCCTCCTCAGGAGGCTCTAACCCATGCCCTGCGACAAACCCCTGCCGAAGATCAATGCCGACAACCGTGCCTTCTGGGAGGGCTGCCGGAACCGCGAACTCAGGTTCCAACAGTGCATGGACTGCGGCCACGTCCGGTGGCCGGCCTCCGACCTCTGTCCCCGGTGCCATTCCATGGCAACCACCTGGATGGTTTCCCAAGGGACCGGCAGGGTGTACACCTTCGCCGTCTACCACACCGCGTACCATCCTGGATTCGAGGCCGACCTGCCCTATACCGTGGCCGTGGTGGCCCTGGACGAGGGTCCCCTCCTCCTGACGAACATTGTCGGCTGCCGGAGCGACGAGGTGGCATGCGACATGCCGGTGGAGGTGGTCTGGGAGGATATCGGCGACGGGTTCACCCTGCCGAGGTTCAGGCCTCTGTCGCACGACCGGGCATGAGGTCCGGCCGGGGCCTTGCCTTTCTTTGCATAATGCCCTAGAGGAAAGGGGTGATGGGCAGGAACCACGGCATGGCATGCAAGGTACTCATCCTCACGGTCATGGCCACGGCAGGGGCGATGATCTTCCTCCCGGCCGGCAGAACTGAACGACAACCATCGCAGGACACGACCCCGCTGAGCTTGGAGGAGATCGCGAGGCACAAGATCCACCACGGCGATGGAACGTTCCTCAACCCCTTCGCCGAGTCCCCCATGCACCGGCGCAACCTCATGGAGATCCTCCGGTGGAAGTTCCTCACGAAGAACCGGTTCGAGGAGGACTATGCACGGGAAAGGGTCGTTCCGGTGCGCATCGACTGGAAGGCCCTGGAGCAGCACCACTCCGTGAGCGTCACCTGGATCACCCATGCCGGTGTGCATATCAGGGAGAACGGCTCCAGCCTCATCGTGGACCCGGTCCTGGGCGGAATGTTCTGGCCCATCCGGGACTTCACCCCGCTCGCCTTCCCGCTCTCCGACATACCTCCAGTGGACGCCGTGCTTGTCACCCACGGCCACTACGACCACCTGGACATCGACTCCCTGAAGCACTTCAACGGTATGGCCCGCTACCTGGTGCCCCTGGGCCACGCCGGCCTGCTGCGGGAGAACGGGATGACCCGCGTGCAGGAAATGGACTGGATGGACACCGCCAGGGCCGGATCTTTCGAGATTACCTTCCTCCCGGCAAACCACTGGACCATGCGCAATCCCTTCACCGGGCCGAACACTGCCCTGTGGGGCGGATACCTGGTGAGGACCGCCTCGGGAAAGACCATCTACATTTCAGGAGACACCGCCTATTTCCACGGGTTCCGGGAGATCGGGGCCATGGGCCCCATCGACCTCGCCGTGATCAACCTCGGGGCATACGAGCCCAGGTGGTTCATGAAGAAGTCTCACATGAACCCCGGGGAGACGGTGAAGGCCTTCCGGGAGCTCGGCGCGAAAAAGCTCCTGGTGGTTCACTGGGGCACCTTCCGGCTCGGGGACGAGCCGGTCTTTCAGCCGTTGGTGGACATCAGGCGGGAGATGGCCTCCGCCGGCCTCTCGGAAAGCCTCGTGGAGCTCAGGCACGGGCAGACGTATTACCTCGACTAGGGTGTTCTTTCCTGCGCGCGGGATATCAGCTCACCGCGCTGCGCGTTCGCCCTGCATGAGGAGCAGCTCGGGCCGGTATTCGAAGTGCATGGCATCGTAGCTGTGCCAGCGACCGCCCCAGATGAATCCGTTCTCTTCGAAGATGTCCACCAGGAACTTCGGCACGTTGCTCCGGTATCCGTACGGTTCTGCCCTGTGGGAACCGATGTAACAGGACTCGTCCCAGTTGATGTCCACGGCGATGCCGTAGGCATGTGCCGAGATCCTGCCAGGGAAATCGCGGACCGAACGCTCGTGGTACCCCGAGTACCCCCCGGTCTTGAAGATTATGCCACGCAGTGCCTTCTTTCTCTCCCCGGGCAGGCTTTGTATCCGGCGGACCACCCTTTCGAGGGCCTTGTCCACCCCGCATGCCGTGGTCACGCGGATGGTTTTCTGACTCCCCCGGGAAGAACCGACCCATTCGATGGAGCGCATGTTCCCGCTGCGTTCCTTGGGGGTTTCACCGTACAGGTATTCGAACACGGCCCGGGGACGAATCCGGCCCGGCTCGCCCGCAGGGGGATGCTCCGCCGTGGGCAGCGGGGTGCCTGCCGGATACTCCCAGTGCAGGGCGTCCTCCGGGTCAAAGGCGTCGTCTCCCACGGCAGGGTCCCGGACCATGGTCTCGTAGTCCTTTGTCAGGCCGTCGTCAAAGGGGATCCGCGTGCCCCTTGCCGTGATGAGGTACCCGTCCTGAAAGGAAACGAAGTGCTCCGGGTATGCCGTGATGTAGCACCAGGCCTGTTCGGCTGTCCTGTCAGCAGCACCGGGGGAGGATGACAACGCTGCGACGAGCAGGATAACGACCATGGTCAACGCGTGCATGCCGGTGAGATCCCTCCCCTTGTATCCCTTCCGAGTTGATATTGAACAAGGCCCTACCTGATTGTTTCGGAAGGAGACCCGTGGTGCATGAGAAACGCACGCGCAGAAACGGTGCCGTCCATTGCTGTGAACCGGCGTACGGCAAGAACCGGTGGGTATTCTATTTCTTCTTCCCTGCCCTGGAAAAGGCCCTCTCCAGGTCGGATATGATGTCTTCAGGGTCCTCGAGGCCCACTGCCAGGCGGAACAGGGTGTCCGTGATGCCCAGATCGTAGCGCTGCTCCCGGGTATAGTCGTAGTAGCTCACCGTTGCCGGGTGGGTGATGAGCGTCTCCGCTCCGCCGAAGCTGGGCCCGATGAAAATCATGGAGAGCGAGTCCAGGAAGCGGTTGGCCGCGGCAAGGTCACCCTTCATGACGAAGGTGACCACGCACCCGCCGCCTTTCATCTGTTCCTTCGCGATGGCATGGTGCTGGTGGCTCTCAAGGAACGGGTAGTACACGCGATCCACCGACGGGTGGCCCTCCAGGAAGCGCGCCACTTCGAGCGCTGCGGCGTTCTGGTGCTGCACTCGCATGGGGAAGGTCTTGAGGCCGCGGAGCAGGAGGTAGCAGCAGTGGGCGTCGATGAGTCCCCCCATGGACTTGTGCAGGCTGCGGATGGGAGCGATGAGCTCCTTGCGGCCCAGGACCGTCCCGGCCAGGATGTCGTTGTGGCCCGACATGTACTTGGTGCAGCTGTGGGTCACCAGATCTATGCCGTACTCCAGGGGCCGCTGGTTGATGGGCGTGGCAATGGTGCTGTCGATGAGCGTGAGCACGCCGTGCCTGTCCGCGATCTTCTTGAGCAGTGTAAGGTCGAACACGTTCAGGTAGGGGTTGGTGGGCGACTCGGAGAAGATGAACCGGGTGTTCTTCCTGATGGCCCGGTCCAGGGCGTCGTAGTCGCCGAAGGGCACGATGGTGCAGTCCACGCCGAAGCGCTGGAGGTAGGACCTGCAGAACTCGAGGGTCTTCTTGTAGCTGTCGTCCGTGATCACGATGTGGTCTCCGGTTTTCACCAGGGACAGTATGGTGGTGGTGATGGCCATCATGCCCGAGGAGAAAACCAGGCAGTCCTCGGCCCCCTCGAGGTCCGCGATCCTGCGTTCGGCGATGAGCTCTGTGGGGTTGCCGTAGCGGCCGTACTCGAAGCGTGGCTTGTTTCCCTTGGTGTACTCCTCGATGTCCCTGCTGTTCTTGAACACGTAGGTGGAGGTCTGGAATATGGGGGTGGTCAGCGTGTCGGCGTACCGCTCCCGGGGCTCCCCCGCATGGATGGCACGGGACGCCATGCCGAGTTTATCGTCCTTCATCTTGCTCATACGACTCTCCTTTTCGCAAGGCCATGTAAAAAACAGCACGCATGAATCGCTAATATACAGGGATCATGCTGTCAAGGACAAGGCTTTCAAGCACATCGAACCAATGGTTGTCTTGCACGAGTGCCTGTGGTAACAGCGCCTGGATGAACGGCGTCGTCGAGACCATCCGGGGCATCGCCCAGAGCCACTTTGAAGGCGCCAAGTACAGCCACGACTGGGAGCACACCGAGCGGGTGTACCGGCTCTGCATGCACATCGGCGCCGCGGAGGGGGCTGACCTCGAGGTGCTCGCCATCGCGGCCTATCTCCACGACATCGGCCGGGCCCACCAGGACACGGCCAGGGGCGCTCTCTGTCATGCCGAGATCGGCTCCGAGATCGCCAGGCAGATCCTGGACCGGTTCTCCATCCCCCAGGACAGGAAGGAGAACATCATCCACTGCGTGCTCACCCACCGCTTCCGGAACAGCCACCTGCCCGAGACCCTGGAGGCCAGGTGCCTCTTCGACGCGGACAAGCTCGACGCCATCGGCGCCGTGGGAATCGCCCGGGCCTACCTCTTTGCAGGAGAGGTGGGTGCGCTCCTGCACAACCCGGACGCCGTGCCCGAGGAGACGAAACCCTACAGCAGGGACGACACGGGCTACCGTGAGTACCGGGTGAAGCTCAGCAGGATCAGGGACCGGATGCTCACCGCCGAGGGGAGACGCATGGCCCGGGAGCGGCACGCCTTCATGGAACAGTTCTTCGAGCGCTTCCTCCAGGAGCACGAGGGGCTCCTGTAACACCCGCCCACCTGAAAGGAGCCACCCGTGCACGAACTCCCGGTCATGCAGAGCGTCCTGAACGTCATCCTGAAGCACGCGGTCCTGCACCGGGTGAAGAAGGTCCATGCCGTCGGCCTGTCCGTGGGTACCCTGAGCGACCTGGAGGAAGAGTGGATGCAGAAGTACTTCGACCACCTGAGCAAGGGCACCGTGGCCGAAGGGGCGAAGCTCAGGATCCAGTGGGTGCCCGCGGTGCTCTCGTGCGAGGCATGCGGCAAACGCTTCGATCTGGACAAGACAAGACTCGACGGCATCACCTGCCCCGCGTGCGGGGAGAAGAATTTTACCCTCGTATCGGGCAGGGAATACCATATCAGGGACATGGAGGCGGAATGATGGCTGAGATCAGACTCATCGAGATCAGGGAGGAGATCCTCACAGACAACAGGAAAGAGGCCGACGAGTTGAGGGCAAGGCTGAAGGACTCCAGGACCTATCTCCTGAACCTCATGAGTTCGCCCGGCGCGGGCAAGACCACCCTGATCCTGAAGACCATCGAGCAGCTCAGGGGAAGGCTCCGCATGGGCGTGCTGGAAGCGGACATCGACTCCATGGTGGATGCCGAGAAGGTGGCGGCTTCCGGCATTCCCGCGGTGCAGATCCGCACCGGGGGCTTCTGCCACCTGGATGCGTCCATGGTCATGAAGGGCCTTGCCGCCTTCGACCTGAAGGGCCTTGACCTCGTCATCATCGAGAACGTTGGCAACCTCGTGTGCCCGGCCGAGTTCGACACGGGCGCCGTTAAGAACGCCATGATCCTGAGCGTGCCCGAGGGCGACGACAAGCCTCTCAAGTACCCGCTCATGTTCACGGTCTGCGACATGGTCCTGGTGAACAAGATCGATTTCCTCCCCCTGACGGACTTCGACATGGGAATCTTCCGTGAGCGCGTCCGCACCCTGAACCCCGGGGCCGCCGTCATGGAGACCTCCGGCAGGACCGGCCAGGGGGTCCCGGCCTGGGCGGACTGGCTCGAGCGCGAGGTGAAGGCCTTCATCGCATAGGGTGCTCCGAGGGCTTTTCCCTGGCACGGAATCCGTGTATAGTGCCCCGCATCCGAAAAAAACCAAAAAGGGCGTACGATGATCCGGATCAATGAAAACTACCTGAAGCTGAAGCCGTCATACCTCTTCTCGGAGATCGCCAAGCGCGTGTCCGCCTTCCAGGCCGCCAACCCTGACAAGACCGTCATCCGGCTGGGCATCGGCGACGTGACCAGGGCCCTCCCCGAAGCCTGCATCACCGCCTTTCACCGGGCAGTGGACGAGATGGCGTCCGACGAGACGTTCAAGGGGTACGGCCCGGAACAGGGATACGCATTCCTCAGGGAGAAGATCGCGCAGTACGACTACCAGTCACACGGGGCCGACATCAGCGCGGACGAGATCTTCGTGAGCGACGGCGCCAAGAGCGACACGGCCAACATCCAGGAGATCTTCTCCACCGGGACCCGCGTCGCCATCCCGGACCCGGTGTACCCGGTATACCTGGACACCAACATCATGGCAGGCCGCGCAGGCGACCTGTCGGACGGCAGGTACTCGAACATCGTCTACCTCGATTGCACCCAGGAGAACGGCTTCGTGCCTGATCTCCCGGGGGAACGTCCCGACCTCATCTACCTGTGCTTCCCCAACAATCCCACCGGTGCCACCATCACCAAGGACCAGTTGAAGAGATGGGTCGACTACGCCCGGGATACCCGGGCGCTGATCCTCTACGACGCCGCCTACGAGGCCTTCATCCACGACGATGCCCTGCCCCGGACCATCTACGGGATCGAGGGGGCGAAAGAGGTGGCCATCGAGTTCCGGAGCTTCTCCAAGACCGCGGGCTTCACGGGAACCCGCTGCGCCTTCACCGTGGTGCCGAAGGCATGCAGGGCGTACGATACCGCAGGGAACGCCCACGGCCTGCACGCATTCTGGAACCGCAGGCAGTCCACCAAGATGAACGGCGTGTCCTACCCGGTTCAGAGGGCCGCCGAGGCTGTGTATTCCGATGCGGGCAGGGCCCAGGTGAAAGAGTTCGTGGGCGCCTACATGGCCAACGCCTCCCTGATCCGCACCACCATGCAGGGGCTCGGCTTCGCCTGCACAGGGGGCGAGAACTCCCCCTACATCTGGGTGAAAACCGGCATGGACTCCTGGGAGTTCTTCGACATGCTCCTGGAAAAGGCCAACGTGGTCTGCACGCCCGGGGCCGGATTCGGCAGGTGCGGGGAAGGCTACATCCGCATCAGCGCCTTCAACAGCGCGGTCAATGTGCACAGTGCCCTGGAGAGGATCCGCCGGGTCCTGCAGTAGCACCCGCTGAACAGTCGGGGCGCCCCGCATGCATGCGGGGGCGCCCCTGTTCCGCTTCCCTCGGTCCGCCGCTCAGGGCTCGGGGTATGAAACGCCCGGATGGTAGATCAGCGTGACCCTGAAGTAGTACGGCGCCGTGCCGTATGCCCCCCAGTCCTCGTCCGGCTCGGTGTTGTCGTTGCCGCTGGCGTCCAGGAGGTAGTTGAAGTCGCTGATGCTGAAGTAGGCGGGACCCTGCCAGGGGTCTCCCACCCAGAACATGCCCTGTCCCGCGGACGGGGTCCTCGTGCTGAGCGTGTCGGCGGTAACGGTCAGGTCGCCGGCACTGGCTATGAACCCGTCATAGCCGCTCGTCCTGTCCGCCAACACGGCATTGTCGTTGCGGTCAGGGTAGAACTTCCAGATGTACTCGACATCGGATGCGGCAGCATAGATGTCCACGAAGATCTCGAAGTACCAGTCCTCGGAGTCGTCCAGGGGCTGGATGTCGATCATGTACCAGTCCTGGTCGCCCTGGTAGTCCACGTACCCTGCTATCCAGCCGAAGGTGAGCGTGGTGAGCCCGGGCTCGGGGGTGCCTGTCTGTACCGCGGCCTGTTCGAAGTCGAGCATGGTCGTGTCCACGCCGAAGGTCCGGCGCAGCACCGAGTTGTACTCCAGGGTGATGGAGCTCTGGACGGGCGAGGACGCCTCGTTGAAGTAGCGGATCGTGGCACCGTGTGGCGGCGCCCCTGAGGACAGCGCCGGGAGCGTGTCCGGGATGTCCTTCAGGTCCACCCGGAACGCATAGGCGACATCCGCACCCTCGTCGTCCTGGTAATCGCTCACCTTGATGGAGTACACCGCCTGCGCCGTGCTCGGCTGGACGAGCAGGCTCGTCTTCAGGTTCGTGGGCACGGTGGCGGCGTTCTGGTTCGTCAGGGTCTTGAGGAGCCGGGTTCCCATGATGCCCACGGTGTACTCCACCGGCGAGACCGGTGCCTGGAGGTAGACCTCCAGGACCAGAGGCCGGTCGTGGGCAGGGACTGTCACGGCATACCAGTCCGCATCACCGCGGAAGCTGATCTTGCCTGCAGTGGCAAGGGAGGGGTTTGCGGTGGGCGTGATGGGGTCTGCGGTCTGGATGGTGTCGTTGCCACCGGGCGCCATGTCCGCGTCGTCCTCAACGTCGTGGACCGTCAGGGCCGCACGGTACGGCAGAGCCTGATGGAAGCGGTCACCCGGCACGGGCTGGACCAGGAGGAAGCAGTCCTCCTCGATCCTGACCTGGGTGGTGTACGGTGCTGACCCTGCGCTGTAGGTGTGGGTCATGAGGGGAACCGAGTCCACATCCACCAGGCTTACCTGGTACGTGCCCGTACCCGCTGCGGAGAACTCCACCGAGAGGACCTTGAACCCGTCGGGGAACAGGGGCGTGGTCACCTCGTAGTAATCCCTGTCCTCGCGGTAGTCCAGGGAGGCCCCGATGACGAGGGTCTCTCCGTAGTCGATGAGGTCTGCCGGAGATGCCTGACCCAGGGTGTCGTTCTCGAAGGATTCGGTGTTGGACTGGGGATGGATGCACACCTGGTAGGTGGATGCGTTGTCGAAGTGATCCTTGCCGTAATCGCTGACCAGGACATAGTATTCCCCTGCACTCAGGTGGTGGACAAGGTGGAAGTTTCTCACCCCTGCCCCGGTCTGGGACTCCAGGAGGGTCCCGTCCGCATCGTAGAGCATGACCTGGAGCTGGACCTGGGTCCCGGAAAAGGCGTCGAACGCCACCGCAACGTCATAGATGCCTCCCGTGGAGGTGAACCGGTAGCAGTCGGTGTCCAGGACCTGCCCGATGCTGTTCACCGGGCACGTGGCGGCCCCGGGGGTAAGGGTCGTTGCCTGGCCGAAGGAGTCGTCTCCGTCTGCGTTCCCCGCGTAGGCAAGGGTCAGATAGTACCGCTCGTCAGCCGACGCCTCGTCGTCCTTGAAGTCGCGCACCGCGATGTAAATGTCCTTGGGCGCGTCGATGAAGGCGTTCAGGGTGAGGTCGGCCGGACTCAAGGCATCTTCCGGGGCATGGCAGCCGTAGATGACGGATCGTTCACCCCGGCTGTCCTGCTGGTAGACGGTCACCAGGAGGTCGACGTCGGGCCGCAGCGTGTCGCTCGTGCACCTGACCTGGAGCACCCTGTTGGTTTCCACGGCCCGGAAGTGGTACCACTTCACGTCGCCCACCGAAGATATGGCCCCTGTGGTCCTCGTGCGCAGTGTCAGCTCCTCTGCTCCCGTGCCGGCGCCCGAGCTGTCCGATGAACCGGACGAGCACGATGCAGCAAGGAGGAACAGGAAGGGGATGATGCCGAACAAGCGTCTCATGTCTGATCTCCTCTAGCGAAGTAGGATGAAATCTCCCGGTGTGAGCACGACGCGGCGGTCGCGGTCGTCGATGTTCACGATGACCTCTGCCATGCGGAAGATGGGCGGCGAATCGGGACGGTCTTCAGGCACCTGTGCGAGGTAGAACCGGATGAGGTTGTCCCCGGCGTTCCACTGGGTGCCGTCCTCCATGACAAAGGCCAGGGTGTCCGCCAGGTCGATGTTGGACACGTCGAAGGTGAACTGTCTCACGTACGACTCCATGTCCGTGCCCTGGCTGATGGGCACGAGCCCGCCGTCAACGATGTCGTAGACATAGCTGTTCCGTTCCCTGATCCTGGGGTCGTTGGACATGACGTTGGTGTGCCGCTGCACCTCCATCCAGTCGATGACGCCGTCGAAGTCCGTGTCCGTGTTCTCCTCGGCCGCCAGGGGATTGGTGCCGGTGAGAAACTCGATCCCGTCCGGAATGCCGTCGGAGTCTGTGTCCGGGTTGAACCGGTTCGTGCCCTTGACGTACTCCTCGCAGTCGGTCATGCCGTCGTTGTCCGAGTCGATACCGGCCATCCATTCGTCGCAGATGCTGTCGGTGGGATCCAGGGGGTCCAGCACGTGACCCGGCGAGCTCATCTTCACCTCGCAGAAGTCGCTCAGCCCGTCGTCGTCGGTGTCCCTGCGCGTCGGGTCGGTGCCGTGTGACTCCTCCTCCTCGTCGGTGAGGCCGTCTCCGTCGCTGTCCACGCCGAGCAGTTCGATGCCTGGCCGCACGTTGAAGTTGTAGGCCACCAGGTACTTCACGGAGTACTCCACGGTGAGCCGCATATCCACGATATTGATGAAGTCGATGGTCTCGGCGTTCTCGAAGAGCCGGAACTGGCCGTTTCCCCGTTCGGCCATGCCCTGCAGCGTGGTCTCGGCCTCGGCCTGGCGGGCCTGCCCATAGGCGTCGTTGCCGAAATTGCCCAGGAGGAGGAAGGTGTGGAAGTTGAAGGAGCCCACGCCGTAGTCGTCCATCATGGCCGCGATCTCGTCCATCTTGTGCCAGATGTCCACGTCGGCCTGGGTCTGTCCCTGGGCGTTGGGCACGCCGTCGCTCAGAAAGATCACGATGTACTTGGAGCGGACCCGCTCCTGTTCGTTGGAGTTCATGATGTCGTTGCGCAGGTCCACGTAGATGGCGTCCAGTGTCCCGAGGTAGTCCGTGGTGGTGTCGTTCTGGACATCGGTGAGGATGTCCTCCAGAACGGCAGGATCCTTGGTGAACCCGTTCGTGGTCTCGAAGACCGTGTTGCTCCAGAGCATGACCGCGAACGAGGTGTTCTCGTTGCTGTTGTACTGGTTGATGAACTCCCTTGCAGCCTCGATGCGCAGGAAGTAGGGGTCGGACCCAGCCACGACGCCCATCTCCTCGTCGCCCATGCTCAGCGAGCAGTCGATGGCGAAGAGCACCTTCACCGGGAACTGGATCTCGTCCGGGCTCTCGGTGAGGAAGGACCCCTCCAGGGCCCCCTTGGTCTGGGACTGGGTCCGCTCCAGGTCCGGGCTGTCCGTGCACCCGCAGGCCAGGACCAGCAGGAAGGCGGCCCGGAGGAGGGTCATACGGGGTTCAGCTCTCATCGCACGCATCTCCTTTGCCGTCGCGGTCCGAGTCCGCCTGGTTCTGGTTCGCATGGTTCGGGCAGTTGTCGCAGGCATCACCGATGCCGTCGTGGTCCATGTCCGAGTTCTCCTCGCTGTGCACCCTGGGGCAGAGGTCCACGGAATCCTCGAAGCCGTCGTTGTCCCAGTCGTCGTCGCAGGCATCGCCCGAAGGGTCGCCCGTGAGGTAGCCGTCGGAGTTGAGCTGGTTCACATTGGGCTTTTTGGGACAGTTGTCCACGTTGTCCGGGATGCCGTCGTTGTCATCGTCGCCGTCGCAGGCATCGCCCACGCCGTCACCGTCGGTGTCGGTCTGGGAGGTGTTGCTCACGGCAGGGCAGTTGTCCTGAGCGTTGGGGAAGCCGTCGCAGTCGATGTCGCTGTCGCAGGCATCACCGATGCCGTCGCCGTCCGTATCGGACTGGTCGTTGTTCGCCACTGACGGGCAGTTGTCGCAGGCATCACCGTAGTCGTCTCCGTCGGAGTTTGCCTGGTCGTTGGCCAGGTAGGGACAGTTGTCCCTGGTGTCCACAACCCCGTCCGCGTCCGCGTCCTCGTCGAGCGACCAGTACGGTCCCAGGTCATACTGCACCAGAATGGGCCCCCCCCCTGACCCGCCGCCTCCCACGCCGCCCGCCGGTGGTGCACCGCAGATGCCGTTGGGACATTCGTCGAACCAGTCGTTGGGGTCGGTGATGCCGAACGAGGAAGTGCCCACCAGCAGCATGAAGGCTGCGCATCCGATGACGATCTTCACGTAGTGCATGTCAGTCCCCCCTCACCGGTGAAAAAGGTAGATGGTGCGGTCGGTGCCCGAATAAGTGCAGATCCAGGCAGTGCCGCTGTTGTCAAACAGGAGTGTGTTGTAGGTCCCGATGTCGCCCGTGGAGGCCACGGTCTGCCTGTCCCAGACCGTGCCCGAGCGCCGTGCCAGCATGAGGTCCTTGAGGATGAGGCTGCCGCTGTGATTCTGCAGGGAGTAGTAGGCGATGGCGGGATTGCCGGACCCGTCGAAGGCGAGGCTGCAGTGCTGCCCGCAGAGCGTGCTCTCGTCCACGAAAGTGGTGGTCCACGTGGTGCCGCTCCTGGTGGCGAACTTCAGGCAGCGGCCGTGGGTGACGCCCCGGGAGTCCGTGTACGAACCCTCCACGGAGTAGGCCACGCAGAGGTTGCCCCGGGCGTCCAGCCCGCAGCTGATGCCTGAGACCTCGAAGCCTTTCTCCACCCATTCCCTCTGCCATGTCTGGCCGTCGTAGATGGCCACACGCAACCCCTTGGTGTCGGGGTCAGACATGTTGGGTGCGAGGTCGGCCGAGTAGAACACCACCGGATTCCCCTGGGCGTCGATGACCATGGCGGCATGGGCACCGACCCTGTTCTGCTCGCTCGCCGTACCGTTCGGATTGTACATGTTCCCCTCCACGGTATCTTCTTCTCCTTCCGAGTCGAGAGCTGTCCGGTCCTTTGCCGTATGGAGCAGGTCGGGATAGTTGAAGTTCATGGCGTCGATTCCCTCGTAGAAAAATTGATAGCAAAGGTGGATCAGACCAATCCCGTCGACGGCCATGGCCACATGCTTGCCCGCCAGGCCGTCTACGAACACCGGGTTTCTCTCCACGAACCCGATGCCCCCGGTATACTCCTGCCAGGTACTGCCCTCGAGCGCGCTCACCATGACGTCGGACTGCTGTTCGGATCCGCCGGCCCGGACCTCTCCACCCTGGTAGGCCACCAGCGGCATGCCGTCGGGGTCGAGGGCCATGGCGAGGGTCCTGCAGTTGTCCACTTCCGCCACCTGTTCACGGGAGACCTCGGCCCCTGCCTCCATGTCCCATGCGATATGGTGGATGATGTAGTGGCCATCGGTGTCCTGGCTCTCGTCGAAATAGGCGATGTGCAGCATTCCTGCGCCGTCGTGCACGGCCTTCACCTGGGGCAGGAGCAGTCCCCCGTCACCCACGGAGCCGATGGTGATGCGCTGCCACGCATCCGTGCCCGGATCCACCGGTGAATTCCCGTCACCGCCGTCCGAGTCACCATTCGAGCCGGACCCGCCCCCTCCGCAGGCCTGGAACAGGGCGGCGCCCAGGAACAGGCAGCCCGCCAGGAACAGTGCGGGCAGGTCACTTCCTCGATATCTGGATGGATGCATGGTAGAGCTCCTTTGCCCGTGGATGAATGAGGTCTGCGGACTTCTCTATCTCGGACAGTGCGGGCAGCCCTGCGTAGATCTCCTGCGCCTGCACGGTATGCCCGTAGTGCGTGAACAGGGCGGCAAGGTTCACCCGTGCGCCCACGTGGGTCGGTGAAGCCGAGATGGCATCGCGGAATGCATCTCGGGCAAGACTGTCCTCGCCGAGGTGCAGTCGGGATACACCCAGTGCGTTCTGGATGCTCGCCGTCACGTCCGGGCCCGTGCCGCCCTTCTCATCCAGCGCCTTCTGCGCGATGAGGGTGGCATGACGGTAGTCACCGCGCTGCATGTATGCCGTGCAGAGGTCGAGCAGCGTCCGCTGATCCGGTTTTTCCTTCAGCAGCCGCTCGTGGATCGCCTTGAGCTCCTGGTCAAGCAGGCACTGGCCGCCGATCTCCGCCGATCCCGATGTGCCGGCGAAGGCGGCCACCCGCGCCGGGGCCGCGCCGGGCTCTGCTGCAGGATTGCAGTACCAGGCGAGCCCGGGGTCGCAGATCTCCCACTTGTGGCCCTGCTGCACGGCGGTCTGCAGATACTGGTGAGCCTTGTCCCGGTATGCCTGGGCCTTCTCCTCGATGATCTGGGCGTACTGCTCCTGTTCCTCGGGGCTCAGCTCCGAGGGGATGGGCGCCTCTTCGAGGAACCGGGCGAATTCCCGGTTGACGGCCGAAGCCTGGTAGCACGCCTTGAGGGCCCATTCCGGCGACCTGAAGAGCATGACTTCCTGGCAGCCCTTTTCCAGCCGTTCCAGCAGGGCCGTCTTCCTTGCCACCACGGCGTTGTCGATCCGGCCCGAGAGCTGCAGGTCCATGTACTCCTTCAGCAGGAGGGAGGTGGCGGCATAGGTCATGCGGGCCATGTCCCGCGCGGCGGCGGGGTCCGTTCCGGTGGTCTTCCGGGCGGGTGATTTCTCGACCCTCTTCAGGAAGGGCGCCGCCCTGCCTGCTTCACCCGTCTCGATGAGGAGTGCAGCAATCCTGGCGTCCGAGCGGAGCCTGCCCGATTCATTCAGTCTGTCCCTGTGCTCGGTCAGGACCCCGATGGATGCAGCGGTCTCGCCGCGGGAAAGCAGGCTCTCGGAGGCGCCGAAGACCGCCTCGTTGATCATGGCGTCGTTCACGGTCCGCATGGCCAGGAGCTGGCGGTAATCCTTTGCGGCGAGGTCGTGCTGGCCGAGGCCAGCCCTGATGCGTGCCGCCTGCTGGAGAAAATCCTTCGCGTTCATGTGGTCCGGCAACCTCAGGGAGAAGGACTCCAGGTAATCGGCCGTGAGCCGGAACTGGGCCATGCGGAGCGACCCGTCGATCATGGCGTTCAGGGTCCCCTCCACCTTCTGGGACGAGGGGTACTGCCTCACGAGGTCTGCGCCCGTGGTGAGCAGGGTCTTGATGTCCCCCTTCTCTTTGCTGGACAGGACCACCGCGGCCAGGGCCTGTTCGCCCATGCCGCTCGTGGGGGTCTGCGAGGCGTAGGAGATGAGATCATCCCTGCCCTTTTCCCAGTCGTCCAGGGCGGCAACGGTGAGGGAGGAGATGACCTTGTTCTCCGTGGACTGCACGATGGACGCCACCTCTGTCTTGAGCTGCTTGTCAGTGATTTCATCGTTCCTGAGGACGCTGTTCCCGAAGGCGATGAGGCCCGGGTAGTCCTCCTTCAGGCTGTAGGCGTCGAGGATCATGTGCACCGCGGCCTTGGAGGCCTCGTAGGTGGGGTAGTCCTCTACGTAGCGGGTGAATTCCGCGATGGCCGCGTCATAGTCACCGGCATCGTAGGAGACCCAGGCCACGTTGAACCGCACGTCCGGAACCCGGGGCGAGCCGGGGAAGGATTCAGCATAGAGCCTGCCCGCGGACTTGAGCCCCTCCCGGGCATAGGCGGTCTCGAAATAGGTGAGCAACTCCCGTTCCTTGATTGCGTGATAGTACGAGGTCACCGCGGCCGAGAGTTTCTCCTGTCTGCCCGGGTCGGCCTTGTCCATGCGCAGGGCCAGGGTCTCGTACTGCCTGCCCGCCTTGAGGTACTGCTGCGAGCTGAAGAGCGCCTCGGCGTAGTTCTCCGCCATGTCGGCGTATGCGGGGCTGTCCTCGAAGAAATCCAGGTAGGTCTTGTACGCTTCTGCGGCGCGTCTGAACTCGTCCACCGAGTCGTTTCCGCGCGCATGCTCGTGCAGATAGGTGACGATGTTCCGGGCATAGAGCTCGAAGTCGGAGCGGTCCTTGGTCTTGACCTCGTCGGGACAGAAGGCGGAGTACTTCTCCTTCCCGAGAGCCTTTACGATGAGCGCCACGTCCTGGTCCGCGTGTTCGAAGGTGCCCAGGGCCTGCACGCACTCGAAGATGTTCCGGGCATACTCCAGCAGCTTCACGGGCTCCTGCTCCAGCGAGGAGAGTTTCCGGTAGACCACCGCGGCATGGGACCACTTCTTCTTGAGGTAGTAGCGGTTCGCCAGCTTCTCCAGGACCGAGGCGTACACCTGACGGGACCAGGAGTGCTTCTGGAAGTAGGCAAGCGCCTCCTCCGGCGTGTTGTCCCGGCGGGCCTCGGTGTAGCAGTAGGCCATGTCCATGAGGGCCTCCTGCTTGATGTCCACCCGCTTGTAGGTGTCGATCTCCAGGTCCTTGCCCTTTTCCACGCCCTTGACAACCTCCTCGAAGAGCGTGAGCGCCTCGGCGAACTGGAGCTGGTTGATGTGGCACCAGCCGAGCTTGTAGCGGGCAATGGAGATGGCGGAGCTGCCGGGGTATCTGAGGATAGCCTCGTAGTGCTTCTTTGCCGTGTCAAGGTCCTGTCTGCTGATGAAGTAGTCGCCCAGGAGCAGGTACGACTCCGGCACATAGGTGCTGTCAGGGTACTTCTGGATGATGGTGCGGTACTGGACCACCATGTCGTCGATCTGGTTCAGCTCCCGGTACTCGTGGGCCATGAAGAAGTGAACCTTGTCCCTGGCCTCGAAGGCGGGGAAGTCGTTCAGGATGCGCTGGTAGATCTCCAGGGCCTGGTTCTTCAGGGCGTTGGACTCCATCTGGTCGAAGGCCGATGCCGCCTCTCTCTTCTCGGTCCTGCGCACGTAGTAGACGATGCGCGACTGCTCGATGTAGAGCTCTGCGAGACGCATGTAGAGCTCGGGGAGGTACGGCTTGTTCCTGGCCTTGTGGATGAGGGCCTTGGTGTTGAGGATGGCGAGCTCGACCTTCTTCCTGTCTTCTGCGAGCTTGGAGAGATACCGCGCCTCCTCGGCGAGCCTGTCCTTCTTCTCGAACCCGTACCCGTCGGCACGGACGGGACAGGGGGCCGCAAGTACCAGGGAGACGGTGACGAGCACCGGACAGAGGATCCATGAACGCAGGCTGTGTCTTGTCTTCATTTGAAAAAGATGTCCCACTCTTCGAGGTTTGTGCACTTGTTGGGGAGAACCACCTTGAGGTCGGCGAGTTCGTCGTTCCAGAACTCACCCTGGAACGGATACACCACCACGCCCCTGGAGTCGTCGCTGCGGTCCTGGCCTTTTCCGGAATAATGGTACTGGCCGACCCGCTGGTACATGTCGAGGCCGATCTCGTAGGCCATGAGGTGCGCCTCCTCCTCGTAGCGCAGCAGGTCGTCGGCGTACTTTTCGTACTCCTCCTCCACCAGCGCCTTCAGTGTGTCCTTCTCCTTTTCGATCTCCAGGGCATAGATCCTGTCCAGGTAGACGAAGAAGGCATCGTCGCCCTTCTGCCTGAAGTCATCACACCGGGCATGTTCCTGCTCCAGCAGCTGGAGGAAATCCCAGGTCTGGCGCACGGGGTTCCTGTTCAGGATCAGCAGCAGCAACTCGGTGTTCTCGCTGGCCCTGCCCCGCTGGTAGATCCCTGACAGGGCCGTCCCGTAGCGACCCTTGAAGTCGTTCACCACGTTCAGCGCGCTCTGGTAGTGGCACACGTCCTTGTAGATGAAGGACTTGAGCATGTAGTATTCCGGGGTGAGGTGGTTGCGGAAGCTGGGTGCCTCGAAGGCGTAGAGCAGGCCCATGGCCTTCTCGGGGTTGCCCATCCGGTAATGGGCCCATGCCCGTTCCATGAGGTTCTGTGACTGGGCCAGGATGTTCTCCTCGATGGCCTGGTACAGGAGGTCGCTCTCGGCGTACTTCTTCTGCTCGTAGAGCAGCCGTGCCAGGGTCTTGCGCGCCTGGTCCTTGAGGTTCTCGTCCGTGCACGAGCCGGTGAGCACCTGCCTCAGCAGGGGGACAGCCTCGTCGATGGCGTCCTGGTGGATCTTCAGCAGGGCCTTCCGGTTGAGGTACTGGTAGTAGTACCGGCTCCCAGGGGAGATCCTGTCAAAGTGCTCGTCCCCCCAGGACATGAAACCGTGCTCCCAGTCGTACACGCCCTGGTGGTAGTGGACGAAATCGGCCAGGTCGCCCTCCACATACCCGAACTCGTGGTCGCACACGGTCTGTGCGACGATGAGCTCGCGGTCATAGGGCTGGGAGCGGCAGACGGACTCGAAGACCTCCAGGCAGTATTCCACGATCCTGGGGTTGGGCTTGCGCGCCACGACCCTGGCCAGGATGTCGGTCGCCGCATGGGTGTACCCGAGCTTCATGAGCGAGACTCCCAGGAAGAACTCCGCCCACTCGTAGTCGGGCGCATCCGGTGTGTAGGCGCTCACGTACCGGTGGAACTCGGGGCATGCAGCGGCGTAGTCCTGCCTCTCGAAGAGCTCGTAGCCCTTGATGAAGCTGGACTGGTCCACCTCCACCACCGGAGCGGCCGTAGTCTCCCGGGACGCGGCATCAGGCTCCGCGGTGTATCCGGCAAGGGACGCACCGAGACAGAACACCGCGACAAGGACCGCTGTACGGCTATTCATGACCTTCCTTCCCCTCGAGATACCCCTTGAGCCTGTCCACGGTCTCTTCCTGGTCGCCTCTGTGCGGGAGCAGGTTGAACTGCACCGACATGCCGATGCCGAAGTAGATGTTGTTCTCTGTGTCGTCCTTCTTCAGGTTGACCAGGTCACGGATCTCCAGGGTCATGCAGAGGTTCTTGGTGAGGAAGTACCGGGTCCCTGCTCCAACGCAGATGGAGGGGTCTGTCTCGGCATCGGTGTCGCCGTTGCTGAAGTTCTTCTCATAGGCGATCATGCCGCCGCCCAGGATGAGGTAGCTCTCGTGGTTGAGGATGCCTCTGTTCCAGAGCGCCTCCTTGCCGTACAGGGGTTTGAGGATGATATTGGAGTGTATCATGTACCTGGGCTCCAGGAAGACCTCGGGGGTGACGCCGAACTCATCTTCCAGCTTATCCTTGATGTCCTTCTCCTGGGTGAACATGTACTGGCCGCGGACCACCTCCCAGGCCAGCCAGTGGTTGAAGTGGTACGTGTAGCCGATGCCCACGGGGTATGCGTTGTAGAAGTCCTCGTCAGGCACGTACCCGACGTTGATCCCGATCTCGTGGTGACGGTGGAAGACCCGCTCCTGGATGGCGAACACCTTCTCATCATCCTGTGCGTTCCCGGCCATGGCAGGGACCGGCAGGAGGACGATGAACAGGATCATGATGCCCGTGATGGTTGTGATCCTCATTGCTCCACGCTCCTTAGAATCCGACGATGTCGAAGATGAACGGATAGGACACGATCACCTCGTTGCCTTCGGGCTGGGGGAATTCCCATGACTTGATGGACGACTGGATACATGCATGGATGTCGGGCGAGCCCAGGGTGGACGACTTGACGCTCACCTCGCCCACGCGGCCCGACATGAGGATCTTCCACTCGAACACGACCCGACCCATGAGGGAGGGATTGGCCACGAGCGCCGTCTCATAGCAGCGGGTGATCTCCTCGAGGTGCATGTCGATGATCCGCTTGACCTCTTCGCGGCTCATGCCCCCGCCGGCCACCTTGACGGTCTTGCTCAGCCGGGCCGACACCTTCGCCTTGACCTGGTTCTTCCCCGTGCTTCCCTTGTCCAGGGCCGCCACGAGGGCGCCCCCCTTCCCGGAGCCCATGACCTGGGACGATCCCTTGGTGTTCACGATGCCCGCCTTGGGGATCTCTATCCTGCCGCCGTCGAGCTTGCCCACGATTCCGCCCACCTTGAACTGGGCACTGTTCTGTGCAGAGCTGCTCACCGCATCGAGATTGGTGACCGCGGCCATGGCCTCCTGGGGCTTGATGCCGATGTTGTCCCCGAGCATGCTCAGGATGCCGGTCTGGCGGACATTCCTCACCGGCGCGGTGGCCTGGTTGTCACCGGCGGACGCCACCTTCCGGCTTTCTGCGGGCGACGGGGCCGCTGTTCGCTCTGCGGGGGCCTTGGGCGAAGGCTTCTTCTGCACCCTCTGGGCGAGCTGCTTCTCCTTTTCCGTGATGATCTCCGGGGCCTTCTTGGGCAGTTGGGGAGGCTGGATCCTCTTCCTGATCTCGTCCATCTGCCGCGAGTCCACTCTGACGAAGCGGCCGTTGTCCTGGGACAGGGGTTCAGGCTTGTAGGTGGGCATCATGCCCAGGATCACCAGGATGATGACGTGTATCACCACGGACCTGCCGAAATGCCTGACATACTCCCGGTCACCCTTGGGCGTTTCCTTCACCCGGGGACTCTTTCCCGGCCGGGTGAGCCTGAGCAGGTACTCGTAGGGTCCATGGTGGAAAACCGCGGTCTCGTCGCCCGTGAGCTGCCTGCAGCGGACCGGCGGGGACTGATCCGCGCCCGGACCCTTTCCCTTCCCTGCCGAGGGCGACTGTACACCGGCCTGATCCTGGTCGTGCAGGTAGAGGAAGACCTCTCCTTTGCCCCTGTTCTCTGCCAGGCAGAACACGCCCTGGCCCGTACGGATGAAGTACTTCTCCTTGGCACCGAGGAACCGGACGTCCATGATGGCGTCGTGCCGTGTCTTGACCACCTCGAGCAGGATCTCCTGCGCCGCGGTCGCCGGGAGACGTTCCTCCGTGACGCAGCGGCCGTCCCTGATGCTGTCCTTCAGGGAGAAGGTCGGCTGGAAACCCTCGTCGTCGTCATCATCTTCATCATTTTCTCCCGTATCCCTATGCGTGCCGGGCTGGGCATGCATCTGCCGCTGTTCGGGCAGGGGTGCGCATACCGTCTCGGCCCGCTCCGCGGTCAGCCCCCGTGCCCTTTCACCCCTCTCCTGCACGAGGGGTTCGTCCGGTTCAATGGAACACAGGGCCCCAGCCTCCTCGAACATGTCCCGCAGCTCGCGGACGATCTCACGGGAGGCATTCTTCTTGAGGATGATCTTCTTCCCCGAGAAGAGCCGCTCCAGGGAGGCGCTGTCCTTCCTGAGCAGGCGGCCGAGGTTCTCGATCACCTGGGCCTGCGACATGCCCTGCCTGATGCACCCCTCGAAAATCAGCGTGAAGGAAGCGTCCCCGGCGAGCGATTCCTCACGGTCCCGCGGGGCCCTGTCGGCGGGTTCGTCCTTGACGGGGGTGCCGGAAGGTCCTGCAGAGAGCTGTTTCGAATCCCTGCTGAGCTTGGCCTTGAGGGTGAAGGGGCCCACGAGGATCGCATCCAGGGGACCCACCACCATCCCGTCGGGATCCGACGCATGTGCGCCCTCCTGCCCCGGGTAGGACACCAGCACGCGGCCCTGGACGATCCGCAGAACAGCATGGGCCTCTTCCACCGCGCTGTCCTCGAGCCGCAGGTCGGCGTCAGGCCCGCTCCCGATCACCACCTGGTCCCTGCAGAAACAGTCCCAGCCGAGATGCTCGCTGCCTCTGAACACGAAGACCTGGAGCAGGGCCGGCTGCTGGGGAGGCTCAGCCCCGGGCATCGATGCGTCGGCTCGTGAATTATTCCGTTCCATGGCCCTTCCCCTTGAGAACGGGATCCTCTCCCGTACGGTCTTCCTTCCGAGCCGGATTGCCCCGGGTGTCCCGCCCTTTCAGGTGCGGCTCGTCCTGCGTGACAAACCCCTCCAGGATCTCCTTGCGGTAGTCCTCCCGGTAGGTGAGCATGCTCTTGATCTCGCTCCTCTTGCGCTGGAGAAGGTATACAGCCCCGGACTTGATGGTCTGTCCGATGATGTAGGTGTTCCCGAAATCGATCCTGCTCATGCGCTCATCGGTCGGCTGTCCCTTGTCGGCGGATGCCCCGGCATGGACGGCCTCCTCTGCAGTCTGAGCACCGGGAACATTCTGGGAAGGCTCAGGTCCTGCGCCCATGCACAGGAATCCCGCCACGAGGGCGGCGATGAGAGTCTTTCGGTTTAGCTCCATGGTGGTATCCCCCCTCCTACTGCTTCAGCACGCCGAACTGGAAGTTCGGGAACCCGGCCATGCCCGCTGTCTTGATGATGCTGTTGATGGTCTTGAAGGAGAGACGCTTGTCGCAGAGGAACAGGACCAGGTCCTTGTCCACTGCCGGGTCCTGAGACCGGCTGATCGCGCTCTTGCATTCCTTGAGCCTCTTGTAGAGGACCGATCCCTGCAGGTTCTCCGGGTCGAGCCCCACCACCTGACCGCCCTGGACCCTGGCGACGGCCTGCGTGCCCAGCCACACGGTGTTCTCGGACACCACCAGTCTGACGGTGTCCTGGTAATCCGCGCTCGCCGCCGACTTGGGGAGCTGAATCCTGCCGTCGATCTTCATGGTCACCACGTCCTTGGAGAAGGACACGAGGAGGAAGATGAGCAGGATAGTGAACATGTCCATCATGGAGGTGAGCTGGAGCTTCGGGATATCTGTCTGTCTTGCACGTCTGCGTGACCTGCCCAGCGCCATGGCGTCCTCCCCTACCCCACCTTCCCCGATATCACCACGTTGGGGAAGAGCTGGGTCTTGCCGGTGTTCCGCGCCACGTCCATGGTCCTGACGATGGTGTCGTAGACGATGGTGTCTCCGGGCATGATGATCACCGTGTCGCTCAGGGGGTAGCGCGTCTTGATGCCCTGGAGGAACGCGGAAAGCCTTTCCATGGGGTATCGGCCCGTGTCTTCCTTCGCGATCATTGTCTCGAAGCCTCTGAGGGTATGCTCGTCCACCTCGTCGGACATGCCTGACACCATGATGCCAGCCTCCTCGATCTGTACGATCACGGTAACCTTGGCCGTGCTCTGCACAGGCCCTGCCTCTGCTGAGTTGCTCAGGACAGGGACCGTGGTGTTGATCGCCCTCAGGTGGAAGAAGCTCGCCGAGATGAGCAGGAACGGGATGATGACCAGGAACATGTTCATGATGGGGACCAGGTCGAGGTCGGTGTCCGCGGCCTGTTTCTTCCGGGGGGGCCTTGCGCCTAGCATGTGGTTCCCTTCTCCTGCTTCAGGGACGAGAGCGCGTTGAAGAGGCCGAGCGCCTTCTCCTCGAACTGGTCGATGAGCTGGTCGCCCCGGTTGTTCAGCACGTAGTACCCCACCAGGCACGGGATGGCGACGATGAGGCCGAAGGCCGTGGTGAGCATGGCCACGGAGATGCCGCTGGCGAGCATCTCCTGCTTCATGGCCTCGTTCGCGTTGCTCACCCCCTGGAAGGCTCCGATGAGACCGATGATGGTGCCCAGGAGCCCCAGCAGGGTGGAGATGTTGGCGAACAGGGTGAACAGGTTGATGCGGGCCTTCACCCTGGGTATCTCCTGGATGATCTTCTCCTCCATGGCCCGCTCGATCTCCTTGTCTCGGCGGTCCGACTTCAGGAGGCCCGCCTTGAGGATCCTGCCCAGGGGGTGCTTCTCGAACCGCGTGCATTCCTCTATGGCGCCGCGGAAGTTGCATCCCTCCAGCGAGACCATCACCTTCTGGAAGACCGCGTCCGTATCGAGCTTCAGCCGGAAGTAGAGAAAGCTCGCCCGCTCGCAGAAGAGCGCCAGGGCGATGATGGAGACCAGCAAGATGGGGTACATGAAGAATCCACCTGCCTGAAACATGGATAACATGCACGTTCTCCTTTCCCAATCAGTAGGTTTGTGTTCCGGATGCCATGAATGCAGCTCAAAACTGCATCATATGCATTGACTGCCCACCAAATTGAATTTCAGTTCAGTACATTTCCTGTATTTTCAAGCCCACCATAAGCACTATATGTGCCACGAGAGAATACGACTGATTCACAAGCCCTCCTGCATGTGCCTTTCATTTACTTTTATCATGTTGCATTTCACTGTGTTATGAACATATGAGTTCTCGGTCTTTCCCCTCGGTGCAGGCCGCGGCAGTATGTGTTCCAGAGGCCTGTTGGGTTACACATTCAGTTGCGCCGGTTACATTTTCGCGCAGCTCGCGCAACCGTTTCGGACCCGGCAGTCCCCCGGTCTCGCTTCTTGACGCGGCCGCCCTGTGTCTGTTAAGTCATCCCTACCTTCTCGAGAGGCGCAGCGCAGTAACCATACTCCACGGCACCGGAAGGAAGATGAAGTGGCCACGACAGCACACGGCATGACGAAGACGGTGAGCTTCACCAAGATGTCCGGGGCGGGGAATGACTTCATCATGATCAACAATGCCGATTCCTCGCTTTCACTGAACTGGAGCGGGTTTGCCGCGAGCATGTGCCCCCCGAAGACCGGCATCGGCGCCGACGGTGTCATCGTCATCGAGCCGGATACCGAGACCGATTTCACCTTCCGCATCTTCAACGCCGATGGCAGCGAGGCGGAGATGTGCGGCAACGGGGCCCGTTGCGCAGCGCTCTTCGCCCACGAGCAGGGCATCGCCGGCACCGGCATGCGGTTCAGGACACTGGCCGGCGTCATCGGCGCGCGCATCGACGGAGATGATGTGGCCATCGAGATGACCGAGCCCTTCGGGCTGAAAACCCAGATCGACCTCGACCTCGAGGGTGCCGGCAGGACCGTCCACTTCGTGAACACCGGCGTGCCCCATGCGATCCTGTTCACGCACCGCCTCGACGAGGAGGACGTCCCCGGCATCGGGCGCCTCGTGAGGTTCCACGAGCGGTTCGCGCCGGCCGGCACCAACGCGGACTTCGTGGAGGTGCAGGGTCCCGGGTGCATCCGGGTGCGCACCTACGAGCGGGGCGTGGAGGGTGAAACCCTTGCCTGCGGCACCGGGGCGGTGGCATCCGCCATCGTGTCCCACCACCTGGGCAAGGTCTCGGAGGTACCGGTGCTCGTCAGGATGAAGGGCGGCGATCTGAAGATAGATTTCGCCGCAGGCCACAGGGGCTACACCCGGGTATGGCTCATGGGCCCGGTGATCACCGTGTTCACCGGCCAGGTCAGCCTCGGCACGTGAACAGGCCACAGGGGGAGTGGTCATCATACACCATGATTGGAGCGGTCGCCCATGCGTGAGTTCGTAGCCGTCCTCGATTTCGGTTCCCAGTACGCCCAGCTCATCTCCCGGCGCATCCGCGAGTGTGGGGTGTACTGCGAGATCCTGCCCCACGACGTCACTGCCCGGGAACTGGAGGCCATGGCACCCAAAGCCGTGGTGCTCTCCGGCGGCCCCGCCTCGGTCCTCGAGGAGGGCCATCCGGTCATGGACGCCGAGATCTTCGATCTCGGCAGGCCCGTGCTCGGCATTTGCTACGGACTCCAGATCACGGCACGGCTGCTGGGCGGACGTCTCGAACGCGGCCTGGCCAGGGAGTACGGTCCCGCGACCATCGACGTCGACGACCCGCTCGGACTCTTCCAGGGCCTGCCCCGGCGGCTCGACGTGTGGATGAGCCACGGCGACCACGTCTCGTCGCCGCCTGCGGGCTTCACCGTCCTGGCCCATACCCCCACCTGCGACGTGGCTGCCATGGGGAACGCCCAAAAGAAGATCTACGGCGTCCAGTTCCACCCCGAGGTTGTCCACACCCCTCAGGGCACCCGGATCCTGAAGAACTTCCTCTTCGCCATCGCCGGGTGCACCGGCGGCTGGAGCATGAAGGGGTTCATCGAAGAGGCCGTAGCGGCCATCCGAAACGAGGTAAAGGACGGCAGGGTCATCTGCGGCATGTCCGGCGGCGTGGACTCGGCGGTGGTGGCAGCGCTGCTCAACAGGGCCATCGGCGAGAGAATGACGGCAATCTTCGTGGACAACGGCGTGCTCAGGGGCGGCGAGGCGGAGGAAATCCGCAGGACCTTCACCGGGGTGTACCCGCTGAACCTTGACATCGTGGACGCCGGAGACAGGTTCCTCCAGGCGCTCAGAGGAGTGACCGATCCGGAGGAAAAGCGCAAGATCATCGGCCGCACCTTTATCGACGTGTTCAACGCCGAGGCCGCACGCATCGGCGGGGCCGAGTTCCTCGCCCAGGGCACCCTCTACCCGGACGTCATCGAAAGCCGCTCCGCCAAAGGCGGGCCGTCGGCCACCATCAAGAGCCACCACAACGTGGGCGGCCTGCCCGAGGACCTGCAGTTCAAACTCATCGAGCCCCTCAAGGAGCTCTTCAAGGACGAGGTGAGACTTCTGGGCAGGGAGCTTGGCATGCCCGAGTCCATTCTCCAGCGGCAGCCCTTCCCGGGCCCGGGCCTGGCCGTGCGCATCCTGGGCGAGGTGACCCGAGAGAACGTGGCCATCCTCCAGGAGGCCGACGCCAGGGTCCAGGAGGAGATGGTGAAGTGGGACGGGTACACAGGGGTCTGGCAGTCCTTCGCGGTGCTGCTCCCGGTGAAGACCGTGGGCGTCATGGGTGACGAGCGGACCTATGCCAACGTCATCGCCGTGCGCGCGGTGCAGAGCCAGGACGGCATGACCGCGGACTGGGTAAAGGTCCCCTACGACGTGCTCTCGCGCATCTCGGCGCGCATCATCAACGAGGTCAGGGGCGTGAACCGGGTGGTGTACGACATCAGCTCCAAGCCGCCCAGCACCATCGAGTGGGAGTAGGGGCAGGCATGGCCGCGCAGCGAAACGCCGCCTGTCCGGCAGCTGTGGGATGTGGTATGGTCATGTGCGCACGGTGCACGATGCATCATCATTCATGAGAGACTGAGGATAGGACATCACGACCATCCACGCGAGGAGGTGGAACCATGGGCGGACTGTTCGGCATAGCTTCCCGGCAAGACTGTGTGAGGGATCTCTTCTACGGGACCGATTACCACTCCCACCTCGGGACGCGCAGGGCCGGCCTTGCGGTGGTGAACGAGAAGGGGTTCACCCGTTCCATCCACTCCATCGAGAGCGCCTACTTCCGCTCCAAGTTCGAGCCCGACCTCTCCATCTTCCAGGGCACCATGGGCATCGGGGTGATCAGCGACTCCGACTCCCAGCCGCTCATCATCAACTCACACCTGGGCACCTTCGGCATCGTCACCGTGGGGAGGATCAACAACCTGACCGAACTGGGCAGACAGGCGTTCTCCAAGAAGAAGTACTTCTCGGAGACCTCGGGCTTCGACATCAACCCCACCGAGCTCATCGCCATGCTCATCTGCGAGCACGACAACTTTGCGGACGGCATCCGCCACGTTCACAACTCCGTGAAGGGGTCGTGCTCCATGCTCCTGCTGACCCGCCAGGGCCTGTATGCGGCCCGCGACAGGTACGGCAGGACCCCCATCATCATCGGCAGGAAGGATGGTGCCTATGCCGCTTCCTCCGAGTCCAGCGCCTTCCCGAACCTGGGCTACGAGACCGACTACTACCTGGGGCCGGGCGAGATCCTCCTCGTCACGCCGGACGGCTTCACCCAGGTGAGCCCGCCGGGCGACACCATGCAGGTGTGCGCATTCCTGTGGGTCTACTACGGGTACCCGCCGTCGAGCTACGAGGGCATCAACGTGGAGGAGGTCAGGTACAAGTGCGGCAGGGCCCTGGCCAAGGACGACCCCGTGGAGGTGGACTTCGTGTCCGGCATCCCGGACTCGGGCATCGGCCACGCCCTGGGCTATGCCGGCGGCAAGGGCATCCCCTACATGCGGCCCTACGTCAAGTACACCCCCACCTGGCCACGGAGCTTCATGCCCCAGAACCAGTCCGTCCGCGACCTGGTGGCCAAGATGAAGCTCATCCCCAACCGTGCCATCATCGAAGGCAAGCGCATCGTGTTCTGCGACGACTCCATCGTGCGCGGTACCCAGCTCCAGGACAACATCCAGATCCTCTACGACTACGGGGCAAAAGAGGTGCACATGCGGGTAGCCTGTCCCACGCTCATCTACCCATGCGAGTTCCTGAACTTCTCGACTTCCCGCTCGCAGCTTGACCTGGCGGGCAGGAAGGCCATCAAGGCCCTGGAAGGGAGGGACGACGCCTTCCTCGAGGAGTATGCGAAAGCAGGTTCGGAGAGGAACAAGGCCATGGTGGAGCACATCCGCAGGTCCCTGGGCATGACGTCGCTGAAGTACCAGACCATCGACGACCTGGTGGACGCCATCGGCCTGGCCAAGGAGCGCCTCTGCACCCACTGCTGGGACGGGACGAGCTTCAGCTGAGAGGCCGGACGCCCGCGGGGGGACACCCGGAGATTACAGCTCCGCCTGGCCTCCGGGCAGCAGGGAGGCGAGCCGCACCGCCTCGAAGCCCGAAGCCTCCACGATCCGCAGCAGCTCCATGCACGCCCCGCCTGCCTCGCGAAGGAGGTCCCTGATCTCATTCTCGGCGAGCTTCCTGCCGGCCATGGCCTGCAGGACCTGCAGCAGGGCCGTCCAGGAAACGAGGTTCTCCATGGCCTCCTTGTTGAACCACCAGGTCTCGTCGAACAGGTTGAACCCCAGGAGGTCCCTCACCACGGTATCCGAGAGCATGTCCCTGAGGAGCTCGCCCATGCCCCCCCCTGCCGGGAGCGACTGGTGCCGGGTGAGGACCCTGATGAGCATGACCTCGTAGCCGGCCCTTCCCTCATGGGCGCCCAGGGCCGCTATGGACGAGGCCATGGCGTCACCCAGAAGCCAGTCCTCGATGAGGGCCGCGGATACCCCGTGAGGGTCCCCCTCAGGGCTGAGCGCGCCGACGCGGGACACCAGTGCCCAGAGCACCGCCAGCCGCCACCCCGCGAGGTCCTCGGTGGTCTGCTCCGGGATAAGGTCCACAAGCGGCCGGACCTTTGCGTCCTTCTTCCAGGAGGCCTTGCGCCTGAGCCTGTCCAGGGTGAACAGGGCGTCCAGCAACAGGCATGCATCGTCGCTGCCTGGTCCGGTCCGGACCTTCCAGTGGGCGAAATCCCGGGCACGGGCGAGGAACGAGGCCACCCTGTCGCTGAACTGCACGGGCACGGTACCCATGTGCATGCCCTCGGCCACGAGGCGCCGTAGGCCCTCCGGGGCGATCATGTCCCTGAACGGAGCCAGGACCGGCTCGACGGACAGCTCCTTCAGCGCCCTCATCACGTCCGGTACCCCCCTGCCCATGAGGCTGCCCTCGAGCCGTGCGCACCTGCCGTCGGTGTCGAAGACCTCCCGGAAGGAGGTGAACACGTGGCATTTGAAGGCACCCAGATGGACCATGAGCCCGTCGTGCCAGAGGCTGCGGGAGGACCTGATGTACTCCAGGCCGTTCTTCTCGTCACGGAATACGTAGTACAGACCTTCCTCGCTCCTGAGGCCGAGTCCTTCGGCCAGGCCCTTGTGCACGATGTGGCGCCTGCCGCCCTGCTCCATGTTCATCCCCACGGAGCGCCTGATGGTCCCCGTGGCCTCGGCGTACCGGTTGTTGTACACCACGAGCGTCCGTTCGTCGCCGAAGCGGTTGGAGTAGGCGAATACGTCCTCGTTCACGTGGCCCTCGGGGGTGTTGAAATCATAGAGCACGAAGTGCTCCACCCCGGAAAAGAGGCGGCGCTTGCGCAGCAGCGGGAAGATCTCCTGTTCGTGGCGCCACACCAGGTGAGCGTCCACGGGCTCGTCCCAGTAGGAGCGGCGGTACTCCATGCCGTATTTCTCGGAGAACCCCTCCACCTGGCCGTGGCCGAACATGGGCAGGCCCGGCAGGGTGACCATGAGGGTGGCCACGCCGAAGTATTTGTCATCCTTGCCGAACCCGTGCACAGCGGGCTCCTCGTCAGGATTGTTCATGAAGTTCACGAAGCGCCTCAGGATCTCCGGGTTGAAGCGGAGCACGTTTTTCATGACGTCGCGGTACTTGCTGTTGTCCTCGGCCTTGAGCATGTTCATGAACGCCGAGTTGTACACCCGGTGCATGCCCAGGCTGCGCACGAAGTACCCCTCCATGAGCCAGAAGGCCTCGGCCAGGAGCAACGTGTTCGGGACCTCGGCGGCGATGCGGTCCACGAGCTCGCGCCAGAACTCCACCGGGAAGAGGCGCTCGAACTCGTCCGGAGAGACGCTGTGGCCGGAGCGCGACGGGATGTCGCCCCCGTAGCCCGGCGCCGGGTACCAGAGGCGCTGGAAATGGCGCTTGGCCAGGGTCATGGCCGCGTCGAAGCGGATAATGGGGAAGCGCCGGGCAATGGCTATGGTCTGATCGATCACGGCCTGGCGCACCTCGTGCTTGAGGAAGTCGAGCTGGGCCGTGTCGTTCCAGGGCATGCTCGTGCCGTCGTTGCCGTGGTAGATGAACCGGTCCTGGCCGGTCCACCGGTCGTGGCGGCGGAACACCACAGCGGCATCCCTCCTGTCCCAGTAGCCGTCCTCGATCTGGATCTCCACGCGGTCGTCCTGGGAGAGGTTGGCGCCGGTGTAGCGGTAGGCCGGGAACGGCGGATGATCCAGCTGGATGAACCAGTCCGGGTGCTCGATGACCCAGCGGGAGTAGATGCCCATGTGGTTGGGCACCATGTCCGTGGCCATGCGGATGCCGAAGCGCATGGCCCGGGCCTTGAGGTTCTCGAAGGCGTCGTCGCCGCCGAGCTCGGCGGCGATGGTGTAGTCGTAGATGGAATACGCGGACGCCTCGGCCTCGGGGTTGCCGGTCATGCGCTTGATGGTCTTGGAGGCCGGGCTTCGCTCCCAGATACCGATGAGCCACAGGCCGGTGAATCCCCAGCGGGAAAGGATGTCCAGCTCCTCGTCCGGGATCTGGTCAAGGCGGCTGATGTCGCGGCCGTACTTCACCGAGAGCTGGTGCAGCCACACGTACACGCTCTTGGCCATGAGCACCAGGCTGGGCATCCAGTCCTCGTCCGGGCTGAACCGCTCCACGTCCTCGTAATCCCGCAGGCCGAAGGTGGGCACGGGTGCGTAGCCCTTGGTGAGGAAGCGGACCTTGGTCTCCTCCCTGATGAGGTCGAGCCCGGAGAGCAGCCTGATGTAGAGCTCTGCCAGGAGGTGCCCCCAGTACTTCCGGATGAACTCGAGCTGGTCGTAGAGCGAGTTCGGGCAGGCTCGAAGCGGCGCCAGGAGGAGGTCAAGCAGGGTGAGGCCGAGGGCGCCGAACACGGGCTGGGACCGGAAAAACTCGTCCAGGGTGCTTATGATGTCCAGGTACGTCGTCTCCTGCCGCAGCGGCGTGTCGTCGAAGAGCTCTCTGTAGTTGGTGGTGGCCGGGTTCTCGTTGGACACGTAGAGCAGGACCATCTCCTCCATGGCGATGAGCCGGTTGGAGACGCCGTGCGTCTCGGCCGCGAGGTACTCCTGCACCGTGAGCTCGCCGCGGTACACGCTCAAGGGCGGGAAGTGGTCGAGGAATCGCTCCATGGTGGCGTCCACGCCGGGAAGGCGCGTGGAGGCGAACTCGTAGGCGTCCTTCATGATGTTGGCATTGACCTGCCTGCGGTAGAGCTCGATCATGAAGTGCAGCACCTCGTCGATGAGCCCCATGGCGTTGATGTCGGATGCGCGCACCGCCTTTTCCGGGTGCGATGCAGCATCGCGGACGCGGTTCATCCTGTCCGCAAAGTCGCGCGACGCCTGCGGGCTGGTGAAGATCACGTTCCCCGTGATGGTGAACAGGGACTGGTCGAACTGGTAGAGGTCTCTCGCCTTCCTTGAGATGTGAAATTCGTACATCGGTTCAGGTCCTCACCGTATGCGTGTCGTGGAGAATCGCGTCATGCATCGTGGTCATAGAATGTCATTCCAGCGGGTCTGAAGGTTGTAGGAGAATGTAGGGGAACGGGGGATATGAGTCAAGACAAAAGCGAGGACCAGGTCGGGTGCGCGAACCCTGGTCCCCGACTTCATCGCCCGGAATCGTCCGGCCAGCGGACTGTCAATGCCCGGGCTACCTCACCCTCGTCAATGCGTACATGTGACCCTGGTCTCCCTGGACCATGCTCACCCGGAAACCGGCCTGTTTTGAACTGGTCCTGCCGCCCGCCTCCACGGAGCCGTTCAACGTGTACATGGCCGAGGGGATGTTCTGGGGAAAGGTGACCTCCTGTTCGGTCACATAGGTCCCGGCATTCCGGTTCTTGCTCATGGGCCCGATCTTCTTGAGCGACTTACCGTCCGAGAGTATCTGGCGCGTCTCCATGACCGGGACGACCTTGTTGGGATCGCTGTTGAGCAGGGCATAGTTGATGACGAGCTTCGCCTTCTGCCCGGGTCTGATAACGCTCGGCTCCATGCGCACGTCTTCGACCTGCACCACGGTGCCCTGCGATGGCTCATACTGGTAGGTCTTTGCCGTGTCCTGGGCCGACTTCAGCTTCCTGTCGAGGTATTTCCCGATCACCGCCCCTGCAAGGGCGCCCGCGGCGGCACCGATCGCCGCCCCCAGTTCCGGGTCGTCCTTGGACAGCTTGCTCCCGAGAACCCCGCCCGCTGCAGCGCCTATGAGCGCACCTGTCTGCGCGCTGTCCATCTCGGCACAGGACCAGAACAGTCCCACAAGAGAGATGCATACCGTCACTGCTATCGCCTTCTTCATGCCGACCTCCCTGCTTTCCGCGTCATGGCGTCCGGTCCTTCAGTTCCCCGATGCCCCACGCGTCTTCCTGCCCTGCCGCAGGGCGGCTCCCGGTCTCCGGAGAGGGGGCGCGGGGTTTTGTCCGGGCCTGTCTGCGCGTCGTTTCCTTCTGCACTACCTGCCCATGTATTTCGGCCTGTCCTTCCTTGTATCCGGGGCTCCCCGGATCAGCAGTCTGCACGGATGAGGGCTGCGCGGGCGCCTGGGATGCCGTCTCCGCCTGGGAAGGTTCCGGCTCCGGGGCCTCCTGGACGGCCTGCTGCCCAGCCGGTGCGGACATGGCAGGCTGAGACGCCGTGGGCGCTGACCTGGCGGCTTCGGGCAACACCGGCTGCGACCGGGCCCTGTGGTGAAGATAGTAGTATGCACCGCCGCCGACAGCCGCGAGCGCAACGGTGGCGATAAGGAGGTACATCACGACCCTGGACTTCTTTCCCCCGGGTCTTGCCGTCTCCGGGACTGCCGGCTGCAGCGGCGCTTCTTCTTTCTTTTCCGCCATGGCGTCCTGCAGCGCGAGGGCAACCTCCTGCCCTGTCTGGTAACGCTCGTCGACATTCTTGCAGAGGCACTTCATGATGACCGCGGACACACCGGCAGGCACCTCTGCAGGGGCATCCACGGCGGCCGGCTCCACGGGGTTCTCCTGCATGATGTCGTTGAACAGGGTGGCCAGCGTCTTGCCCGGTCCGCCGAAGGGGCGCCTCCCCGTGCTCAGCTCGTAGAGGACGACCCCGAGGGAAAAGATGTCGGTGCGCCTGTCCACGGGCTTCCCGACGACCTGTTCAGGAGACATGTAGGCAGGGGTTCCCATGATCTCCCCGGTCTGGGTCTGCAGGGTTGCCGTGGAGTCCTCCACCCTCGCAATGCCGAAATCGGTGATCTTGATCTGTTTGCCGGGCTGGAGGATGATGTTGCTCGGCTTTATGTCCCGGTGGATAACCCCCCTTTCATGGGCATAGTGCAGCGTCTGGGCCATCTGTACGCCCATGTCCACGATTTCGGCGATGGTGAACTGCCGCTCCCTGATGAGCTCGTTCAGGGGCCTGCCCTCGAGGAACTCCATGGCGATGTACACATTGCCGTGGTCCTCGCCCACGTCGTGGATGGTGACGATGTGAGGATGGGAGAGGCGGCCGATGGCCTTGGCCTCGCGGAGAAAGCGCTTGACGAGCACCTCGTCGTCGGCCCTGTCCTGGCGGAGCACCTTGAGCGCCACCACCCGGCCTATGCGCGGGTCGTGGGCCTCATAGACCACGCCCATCGAACCCTTGCCCAGTTCCCTGGTAATCTCGTAACGGCCGTAGTTCATGATCTCATCGAGCCCGTCAGGATTGAGCGGATTCCTCTCAGTGCCCCCTCCCCCGTGCTGGGGCACGGGATGCCTCCGGGCGCCTCCGCCATTCCCTGTATTATAAATGCATACAGCCGGGTATTCAACTTTTCGTGCCCTGCCGGAGTTTCAGTCCTTCTTCTGCTTCTTGTACACCTTGAGGGACTTCCCGAAGGCCCTGTCCTTCTTCCGCCTGTCCAGGTACGACATTGCGTAGTGCTCGGACTCCTTCCTGAGCTTGAGATAGCTGGCGTAGCGGTCTTCGGACAGTTCGCCCCTGGCCACCGCGGCCCGGACGGCACAGCCGGGCTCGTGCCCGTGGCTGCAGTCGGCATACCTGCACCGCTCGGAAATCCTGGCGAACTCCTCGAACCCCATGTCGACGCCGTCACCGGCGCCCATGATGCCCAGCTCCCGCATGCCGGGCGTGTCGATGAGCATCGCGCCCTGGCCGAGCACGATGAGCTGCCGGCGCGAGGTCGTGTGCGTGCCTTCCCCGGTGCCGCTCACCGCCTTTGTCTCGAAGGCCTCCCGGCCCATGAGGCGGTTGATGAGCGTGGTCTTCCCCACGCCGGAGGAACCGAGCAGGCAGTACGTCCTTGACGGGGAGAGCACCCGCCGGAACTCGTCGAAACCGCTGCCCGTGACATTGCTGAGCGCGAGAACCTGTGCCTTGGTGACTGAGCCGAGGAGCGCGAGCTTCTCTTCCAGCTCATCCCGGGTGATGAGGTCCGTCTTGGTGAGGATGACCATGGGCTCGACGTGTCCGTCCGCCGCCATGACCAGGTACCGCTCCAACCGGTGCGGGTTGAAGTCGTAGTGGCACGATTGCACGATGAACGCCGTGTCGATGTTGGCCGCAATCATCTGATAATAGACATGCTCACCGGCGCTCCTGCGGCGCAGGAAGGTCTTGCGCGGGAACACCCCGTGGATGATGGCTGCGGTATCGTCGTTGTAGAACTGCGCCGTCACCCAGTCCCCGACGCATGGCAGGTCGCTGGGGTCCCCCGTCTGGAAGGAGAGCCTGCCTGCGAGCTCGGCCGGGACTTCCGCCATAGCGTTTCGTATCAGGTACGAGCCCCGATCCACCGCCGTCACCCGGGCCATGCAGCAGTCCTGTCGGGGCACTGTGCCCGCCTGCGCTTCAAACCACTGGTCGTAACCGAGATCTTTCAGTTCCATATGTTGCATCAATGAACACGGAGTTAACCATTTCGGGGTCGTGCTGTCCCAGGTGTCGCCGCACGCCGAGGCTGCCCTTCATTTGAACTGCCAGGGATTCCTCGATAGTTGCCCATGTCTCCAGTTCCCCTCCTTCTGGATGTTCCGGATATGCAGGCCCATGGTATCGGGAGCTTTCGGTCACGCGCACCTGTTGAAGAAGGCCAGCGCGCTCCCCTCGGCCACCCCCACCTCCCGGCTGATGACCGGGCACTTGGCCACGAAGAGGTGGAACACCTCCCGCCTCTCCTCGTGCATGCTCTCGAAGTTGCCCTGTCCTTTGGCGATGACCAGGTCCGCCTTGGCGAACACATCCCTGAACTCGTCGGTGCAGATGGCCATGGGCGTCCCCGAGGCGCCGGACCCGCTGGACATGACCCTGCAGATACCCGTCAGCCCCGCCTGCTCCGCGTCCTTCAGGGTGACGTCGTTGATGATGGGCACACCCCTCACCGCGCAGGTCACACGGTCCGGCCCGATCTGTTCGATGAAGACCCGATCGAACACGATCTCGCCCGCATTGTCCAGGATGTACAGTACGTTTTTCGCACCCTCGAGCATGCCTCTCAGCCGGTCCCGGTGGTCCAGGGCGAAGTTTGCCGCCAGGAAGGACCTCACCACCTTTTCCATGTCGATGCCGTCCGCCGACTGCCGGCCGTAGTCGATCATGTTCCCTGCCAGCGCGATGCGCAGCGCCGTGTCGAAGGGGTCTCCCGAGGCAGCCACGGCCTCCTTGAGCAGGGGGTAGCACTGCAGGGCCTTGGCGTTGGAGCGCTCCTTGATCCTGGCAAAGGGGTCGTCGATCCCGGTGATGCGCCGGAGCATGGCGTACATCTCCCGTGCCGCCAGCGGGGGCACCTGCGCATAGCTCAGGTCAGACGCCCAAGCCAGAACCTCCCGCAGAAACCGCTCGCGGTCCTGCTCGCTCGCCGCCTGGTCGGAGATGTCGTAGCCGTGCCGGATGAGGCACGGGATGCATTCAAGCCGGAGGTTCATGGACTAGAACATCTTCACGATTTTTTCCACGATGCGCTGGAATGCCATGCCAGCCGCGCAGCCCATGGCGTAGAGCATGAACGGTCTGCCGCTGTCCGTGTCCCTCACCACGTTCGGGTCGATGGGTATGGCCCCGAGGAAAGGCACGCCAAGCTCTACCGCGGCGCGCTCTCCTCCCCCCTGCTTGAACAGGTCGATGGCGTGCCCGCAGTGGGGGCAGGAGAAGCTGCTCATGTTCTCTATGATGCCCAACAGCTGCAGGTTCATCGTGCGGGCGAACTCCACGCTCTTGCGCGAATCCAGCAGGGCCACGTCCTGAGGCGTGGTCACCACCAGGGCGAACGGGGTGATGCCCGCCTGGGCCTGGCTGATGAGCTGGGCGATGGACAGGGGCTCGTCCCCGGTGCCCGGGGGGAGGTCCACCACGAGGAAGTCCAGCTCGCCCCACTTCACGTTGGCCAGGAAGTGCCGCATCATGGTGTGCTTCACCGGGCCCCGCCACACCACCGGCTGGTCCCTGTTCTGCAGGAGGTTGCCCACGGACACCAGGGACAGGTTCTTGTACACCTCCACGGGGAGCATGTTGCCCTCCTCGTCGCCCATGAGTGGCCTGCCCTCCACGCCCATGATGAGCGGGATGTTGGGGCCGTGCATGTCGCCATCAAGGACGCCTACCTTGTAGCCCTGGCGGGCCAGCGCCGCGGCGAGGTTGGCGGCCACGGTGGACTTGCCCACCCCGCCCTTTCCGCTCATGACCATGATGGTGTGCCTGATGCGCGAGAGCCGCTCTTTCAGTTTTTCCTGCTCCTCGCTCATCTCCCTGGCCTTGGTCTTCTCTTTGATCTTGATCATATCGTGCCTCTGTGGACCTGTGATCTCTCCACAAGGTGCCTAGCACAGAATCGCGTTGATCTCAAGGGAGCCGCCCATGGGGGCTCACTCATCCATGCCAGCCACCCGTATCTCGGGCCTCATCCTTCCCGAGGCCGCATAGGCGTAGTCCCTCACATACCAAGAGGGGTCCGTGCGCGCGGCCTGGAGCAGGAGTTCCAGGGACCTGTCCGTGGCGATCCGCCCCAGGGACCAGCAGGCCTTGGTGCGCACGTTCAGCTGGGGGTCCTGCAGGCACTTCTCGATGAGGGGGAGATATATCGGGTTCCGCCGCTCGCCCGCCTCCACCAGGGCGTTCACCCGCACCCGCACGCTGGAGTCGCGCAGCATGCCGGCCAGTGCCTCGTCATCAATGGCCCCGGGATATGCGCTCACGGCGATGTAGCGCTTCTGCTCAACCGCCGACACCGCATACGCCGCGATCTTCGCTGCGTCGCTCCTGAGCTGCAGGGACAGGTATGATCCCGTAAAGAGCGGCATGAAGAGGCCCAGATAGGCCGCAATCACGGCCACGGCGGCTATCAGGCTCCTGCGTGAGAGCCGGTGGAGGCCCAGGGCCAGCCATGACAGCAGCAGCATGGTCATGAACACCATGGGGCCGAGGCGGAAGAACACGCCGAGGCCGCTGCGCATGAGGTGGTTGGGGTCCACGGAGTCCTGTGCCGCTTCGAAGACCCGGTTCCCCGAGTTCACGGGCAGGCCGTCCCGGGGCACCACCACCGACGGGCAGGCGAGCCTGTTGCTTGCCACGGCGAACCGCGCACCATCCACAGAACACGGCTCTTTGGCGCGTATCCACAGCGTGCCGTGGGGCGAGTGGCCGATGCTGCGCTCTTCCTGTTCAACGGCCACGACGTTCTGGCTCCTCATGGCCGGGGTCTTGATGACGTCCGCACTCAGCAGGGTATGGTCATAGTAGAAGTCGCTGATCCCGGACAGGACAGGCCACGCGATCATGGCGTCCCGCACGTTCAGGAACGAGCTCCCCATGGCCACGGTCAGGATCACAGGGGACACGATGATCGCGCAGATCAGGGCGAAGCGCTTCCGGTCCACGGGGGCACCCCTGAACATCCTCAGCACGAACGCCCAGGCAGCCGTGAAGAAGAACGGGCAGAACAGGCCCATGGCCACCGAGATCACGGGCAGCTCTCTGCTGAAGATCAGGTAGGCGCACGCGAGGCCCGCGCAGACCGCCGTTGCCGCGTCGGTACGGGTGAGCCGGCCCGAGAGCCACGCGGGGAACGTCACCACCATGCAGACCATGGCGTTCAGCACGCCGAGCGTCAGGCCGAAGAACAGGGCGCTGGAGAGGCGGTGGGTGAACGAAATCAGGTGAGGGTCGTCGGGCGCCACGAGGACAGTCATGCCGAACCGCCCGAGCAGGACCGACTCGGCACGGATCATGTCCGCGTGCAGGCCCACGAGCATGAGGCCGTACACGGTCATGAGCGCGATGCACACAAGGGCCCCGCAGAAGGTGGCCAGGTACCACGCGTTCACGGTGCGTGCCGCGCCCGGGGTCCGAAGCGCCAGGCCCGGGGCCTTTGCAGGGGTGCGGGCATCAAGCACGGTCCCGTTCATGAGCCCTGCCCCGCCATGACCGCCCCCTTTCGGATCAGCCGGCCGCTGCCGTGCTGTTCTTCTTGTAGGTCTGCAGGAGCCCGGAAATTTCCTCGATGGACTTGACGCTCTTCCTTCCCCTGACGGCCTCCACGTCGGACCGGGCGGTCCAGATGTTCTTGAAGTTCCGCGACTCCTTGGTGAAGGCGATGAAGTTCGCGATGGCGTCGTCGCACACGTGGGTGAAGCGCCTGCCATCCAGGTAGGCGATGTCGCGGATCCGCTCCACCAGGCTCTTGTCCAGGCGCATCACGTAGCGGATCCGCTTGTCCGAGGTATCGTTGCGGGGGCCAACGTAGCGCTTCCGCTGCCGCGCCGGAATGGCACCGCCGAACTCCTTCTCCTTCTTGTAGATATACGCGTCCAGTGCCGCGCCCACGAAATCCACCATGGCGATGTTCAGCATGCGGGAGATCACCCTGAGCTCGCTCAGGTTGTTCTGCTTGAAATACATCATGAATCGAGAAGTAACCTTGTCCTCTTTTGAGCCAGTCACGGATGCACCTCCTCGCTGTCCGGGGTCACGAGATCCTTGTCTGCTGCGCTGTCGTGCTCACGGTTGCTCTGAGACTCCCCTCGGCTGGGCGCGGGCGCCCCCGATGGGTCAGACTTCCATGATCTCCTTTTCCTTTGCGGCTAGGAGTTCGTCGATCTGCTTGATGGAGCTGTCCGTCAGCTCCTGCACCTTATCCTGATACACCTTGAGCTCGTCCTTGTTGATTTCCTTGTCCTTCTCCAGATCCTTCAGCATGGCGTTGGCGTCGCGCCGGTGGTTGCGGATCTCGATGCGGTAGTCTTCCGCGTTCTTCTTGATCATCTTCACGAGCTCCCTCCTGCGCTCCTCGTTCAGGGGCGGGATGGGGATGCGGATGATCTTGCCGTCGTTGTTGGGCATGAGCCCGAGTTCCGACTTCATGATGGCCTTCTCGATGGGGGCCATGGCGCCCTTGTCCCA
>CAZNGL010000009.1:0-42257 GCA_964572405.1 uncultured Bacteriovoracaceae bacterium | reverse complement strand
TCGAAATGGTGCTTCTCCCGGAAGAAGTCCGTCTTGTTCGTGGTGACCCGGTTGATGAGGTTGATGATCTCGTTTCCCGCATGCGGGTTCTCGTTGAGGTAATGGTAGTATTCTGAAAAGCTGCCGAGGCCCAGCGCCCGGAGCCTCTTCGAAAGCCTGGCAACGATGAGGTTCCGTTTCTTCTCCGACATGGAGATTCCGGTCTCCCGGAAGATGATGTCCCGGAAAAGCTGGAACTCCTTGTCGGACAGCGTGTAAGAGAGGGCGCTCAGCGGTGATGTCATACCCCGTCGACCATGTTCAACTCCTCGTCCGAAAGCAGCTTGTCAACATCGAGGAGGATGATGAACTTGTTTTCCTTGATGCCCATTCCGTAGATGAACTCGGTACTGATCCCGGTGGAGAAGTGCGGTCGAGGTTTTATGTCGTCCTTGTTCAGAGCGATGACGTCGCTCACTGCATCCACCACGAGCCCCATGATCCGTCCTGCCACGTCGAGGATCATGATGACCGTGAACTGGTCGTATTCCTTCAGTTCCATGCCGAAGCGGTCGCGCAGGTCGATGACCGGGACCACGATCCCGCGCAGGTTGAGCACTCCCTTGATGAAATTGGGCACATTGGGGATCGTGGTGCAGCTCTGGTACGCGATGATCTCGTTGAGCTTGAGGATGGAGATGCCATAGGTCTCACCGCCCAGCTGGAACGTGACGAACTGGTTGGAGAGTGCCTTTGCCGTGTCGTTGGGCTGTGCCATGGGTGAGCCCCCCATCAGAATTCCTCGAAATCGTCTTCGAACTCGGATGCCGCCGGCGCCGCAGCGGCCTTGGCCGGCTCGGCCTTGGCCCGTGCCTGGGGCTTGCCCCGGGCGGGTGCCTTTTTCGCGGTGCGTGCGGTGTCGGTCATGGTGGAGACCTTGAAACGGGCAACGGTGTCGGAGAGGTCCTTGGCCTCGTTGCTCAGGTTGTCCGAGGTGCTGGCGAGCTCCTCCACGGTGGAGGCGTTCTGCTGGGTGGTGGTGTCGATCTGGGCGATGGCGCGGTTCAGCTCGTCCACGCCGCTCGCCTGTTCGCTGGATGCCGCCGCGATCTCCTCCATGACCTGGGAGAGATCCTGGATGTGCCGGATGATCTGCTCCAGGGACTCCCCGGACTTCTTCACCATGGCGTCGCCCGCGGCGATCTTGTTCACCGTGTCCTCGATGAGGGCCTTGATCTGGCGCGATGCCTCGGCGGAGCGCTGGGCCAGGGCCCGGACCTCCTCGGCCACCACGGCGAAGCCCTTGCCGTGCTCGCCCGCCCTGGCAGCCTCCACGGCGGCGTTCAGGGCCAGGAGGTTCGTCTGGAACGCCACCTCGTTCACCGTGACGATGATGTCGCCGATCTTCTTGGAAGCATCCGAGATCTCGCTCATGCCCCTGACCAGTTCCTGGGCCGCCTCACCGCTGGCACCGGCCATGCGCACCATCTCGGTGGCCTTCTGGCGGCCGTCGGAGGCGTTCTCCGCGTTGTGCTTGATGGAGGAGGTCATCTCCTCGATGGTGGCGGCCACCTCCTCGATGGCGGACGCCTGCTCCTGGGTGGCCTGGGACAGCCCCTGGGCCCCTGCGGCCACCTCCTGGGTGGCGGTGTCCACGTGCAGGGACGAGTGCTTGACCCTGGTGATCACCTCCTCAAGGTTGGCCACGAAGGTGTTGAACCACGAGGCGATCTCGCCCACCTCGTCGGTGGAGAGCACGGGCAGCCGCTTGGAGAGGTCGGCCTCACCCTGGGCGATGTCCATCATACCCGCCGAGATGTCCTGAGCCCTCCGGGCGATTCTGCCTGCGAACACCATGCCCAGCACCGCCACGATAATGGCGGTGATGACGGCGAAGATGAGCATCTCCAGCTGGAGAGCCCGCACGGAAGCCAGTGCCTCGGATTGGGGGACAGCGGCCCACAGGATCCAGTCCAGGGGCTTGATATAGGCAAGATAACCGATTTTTGTCACTCCTTCAAAGGTATAGGAGTACTTGCCCTGCTTCTGGTCCACTGCCTTTTTCACCCAGGCGTGGGTGTCGTACAGGGTCTTGTTGTTCTGGAACTCTGACTTGGGATGATAGATGCAGACACCATCGGGCTGGAAGATGGTCAGATACCCGGAGTCGAAGTACTTTTCCTTGCCTGCCTCGCTGATGAGGTCGCTCTTCAGCGACTTCATCAGCTGCTCCTTGATGATGTCCAGGTTTCCCTCGATGGAGGCGCTGCGTACCTCCGCCATGCGGGAGAAGGCATCCACCTTCACCTTCAGGTAGTTCGTGGCCTGCGCCTTCAGGTGCCCGCTGATGCTGAACCCCACGTAGACGATGACAATGATCAGGGGGATCAGCCCTGCGCCGAGGATCAATGCGGTCAATCGTTCACGAAGTCTCCATTTCAGTGCCATAGTATGTTCACCTCCGTGTCTGTTCTCGTATCCGACTCCTCGAAGCCTTTCCCAGGCCCCAGAAAGTCTCAGTTCCCAATGCCCGTACCCATGGCCGGCTATGCCTCCTGGAAAGCCATACGTTCAATGCTGTGCACGTCCAGGATGAGCGATACCCGGCCGTTTCCCAGGATCGTGGCGCCGGACGTGCCCTCGATCTTCTTGAAGTTCTTGTCGATGCTCTTGATCACCGCCTGGGTCTGTCCGAGCACGTCGTCCACCAGGATGCCGAACCTGCTGTCCTCGCCGTGGAGGACGACCACCAGGGCCTCGGTGGGGTCGGTCTTCTCGGAGGGCAGGTTGAAGAGGTTGTACAGGCGGACCAGGGGGAGGTAGTCGCCCCTGATGTCAACGAGCTCTCCCTTGCCCTCCACGGTCTTGACTTCGGTCCTGGAGGGCCGCACGGACTTGTCGATGACGGAAAGGGGGATGGTGAGCACCTCGTCACCGACCTTCACCATCATGCCGTCGATGATGGCGAGCGTAAGCGGCAGCTTCACGCGGAACGTGGAACCCTTGCCCTCCTCGGACATGATCTCCACGCTCCCCCTGAGTTCCTCGATGTTGCGCTTCACCACGTCCATTCCCACACCGCGGCCGGAAAGCTCGCTCACCTTTTCGGCGGTGGAAAGGCCCGGCGCGAAGAGCATGTCGAAGACCTCTTTGTCCGAGTAGGACCGACCGGGCTCCGCCTGACCTTTCTCGATGGCCTTGGCCAGGACCTTCTTCCTGTCGATGCCCTTGCCGTCGTCGGATATCTCGATGAAGATGTTGCCCTCGCGCTGGAAGGCCTTGAGCCAGATGGTCCCCACCTCGGGCTTGCCCAGGCGCCGCCGCTCCTCAGGCGATTCGATGCCGTGGTCGATGGAGTTCCTGATCATGTGTTTCAGGGGGTCGCTGATCTGCTCGATCACGTTCTTGTCCAGCTCCGTCTCGGTGCCGCTCATCTTGATCTCGATCTTCTTGCCCAGTTCGAAGGAGAGGTCCCTCACCACCCTGCGGAAGCGGTTGAACGTCCCTTCCACGGGCACCATGCGCACACGCATGACCTGCTCCTGGAGGTCGCGGGAGATTCGTTCCAGTGCAGAGGTGGCTCCCTGCAGGGAGCGGGACAAGGTGGACTCGGTGATTTCGCTGGCGCACTGAGACATGCGCGCCACCGATATGACCATCTCTCCCACCAGGTTCACCAGCTTGTCGAGCTTGTCCGTGTCCACCCTGATGGTGGCAGCCTTGGTGATCTTCCGGCTCTGGGACTGGGCCAGGGCCATCTTCTCCATGGTCTCCCGGGACACCTTGCCCTTTTCCACCAGGGCCTGGCCCGTGGTCTTGTGCTCCTTGAGGGCTTCAAGTACGTCGTCTTCCCGGACAAGCCCCTTTTCCACCAGGATCTCTCCAATGGGTTTCTCGGCGAGCGAGAGGTCAACGCCCTCCTTATACTGGGAGGAAATGTCCACAATGGCGATCTCGTTCTCGTCCACGACGAAGATGAAGACGTTGTTTACGTCCGTCAGCGACCGGGTGGTGCGCAGGATGATCTCCCAAGTGGTGTAGCAGGTGGTGGGGACGATGTTGTAGAAGTCGGGTATGGCGTTCGTGTACGCCCGGGATTCGAGTATTTCGCCCAGGTCTTTCAGTTCCTGGATGAGCATGATGGGGTCCTGGCCGGTGGCCAGGATGTCTGGCCGGAACTTCATGGAGATGGACAGCACCTTCTCCCCGGCCTTCTCACCGTTCTTCGGCTTTGTCCCCAGCTCCTCGCCGGCGCCCTGTGCGATGCCGGTGAACCGCTTGAGGGACTGGACGGACTCCTCCACCTCGGCTATGTCGATGTCTTCGCCCTCGCTCTGCGCCGCAATCATCCTCTTGAGGAAGTCCACCGAGGTCAGCAGTGTGGAGATGAGCTTCTTGGTGATGGTCAGTTCCTTTTTCCTGATCCTGTCCAGGATGTTTTCGATGGAGTGGGTGTAGTTGCTCACGGCCTCGAAACCCACGAGACCGGCGGAGCCCTTTATGGTGTGTGCCGCCCGGAAGACCCTGTTGATGGTGTCTTCGTCCTCGCGTTCCTCTTCCAGGCGGATGAGGCCGCTCTCCAGCTCGCGGATCTCATCTTCACTCTCCTCCATGAATACCTTGACGAGTTCATCCATAGCCATGGGTTACCTCATGAATTTTTTTGTGACATAGACCAGCTGCTCGGGCTTGAACGGCTTCACGAGCCAGCCGGAAGCGCCCGCCTGCTTGCCTTTGAGCTTCATCTCCTCCTGCGATTCCGTGGTGAGCACCAGGATGGGGAGGAAACGGAAGGGAGTCTTCTTCACCTCCTTGATGAAGGTGATGCCGTCCATGACGGGCATGTTGATGTCGCTGATGATCATGCCGATCACGTCGCCGTGCTTATGGGCATCGGAGAGCTTTTCCAGCCCGTCGGCGCCGTTCACCGCGTTGACGGTCTCGAAGCCGGCCGCCCTGAGTGTGTAGTTCACCGATGCGCGGAGCGTGGCCGAGTCGTCCACCACGAGGATCTTCTTCTTGATCATGACAACGCCTCCTTCAGGGCAAGCGAGAACCCGGAGATGTCCAGGATCTCCTGGATCGCCGGATTGACGGCCCTGATGCGCAGGGAACCCTCCGCCTCCACGGTCTTCTTGAGCGAGTACAGGAGCTGCAGGCCCGAAATATCCATCTCCTCGACCCTGCTCAGGTCGATGTTGAGGTCCTGGGAGGCGTCCTCCATGAGCAATTCCAGGGATGAGTGGACCGTATCGATATTCGATACGGTCAGGTTGCCTTTGAATACGATGACTCCCTTGCTATCAATGTCTATCTCCATCGGCTCACCTCATGGATATGGGAAAGAGTTTGTCCAGCTTGACCGCCTTGAAGATATTGTAGAGGTTTTCATGGATGCCCTTGATCTCGAAGGACGCCTTTGCGCTGTCCAGGCTCTTGAAGAACATGAGGATCTTGCCGATGCCGGATGACCCCATGGTGGGCACCAGGGCGAGATCCATCACGACCTTCTTCGGCTTCTGCATGGCGATCTTGTTGAGCTCTGAACGGAGTATCTCCGCCGCCGGGGTGTCCACGGCGCCGGACACCTTCACGAACAGGGTGTCATCCGATGTCTTGGTCGTAACGTCCATGCCCAACCTCCTTATACGTCGCTTTGCTTGAAGTTTTCAGGACGCAGCACGTCTCCAAAGTACCCATCGGAAATTCAGGAACCAATCTTTATGGAAACTCGACAAGTGAGCTGATCGCCGAGACAAAAGGGGTAATGATCGGTTCTTCCCTTCGACGAGTCCCATGGGTACCCGCTCCATGCTGACATATCCGGTTAATAACCATGGGGAGCGAATTATCAAGGTGACCGGTCGCACAAGGCCCCCGGCAGGCACGGAACATGCGCATTGACAGGGATCGAAATGAGATATATCTAGAACCGACGGGCGCGAGGTCGCCGGGGTATGATTTATAACATTATCAATAGATTACATGCAGTTGTGCGGTCCTGCCACCGATGCGGGTCCATGGGGATGAAGCCGTGAAGAACGCCTTTATCCTCGTCATCACCGGTCTGTCCGGCTCGGGCAAATCCACTGCGCTCAAGGCCGTCGAGGACGAGGGGTTCTTCTGCATGGACAACATGCCCATCGACCTCATCACCAAGTTCCTGGAGCTGTACGACTCGGCGTCCTTCACCATCCACAAAGTCTGCATCTGCATGGACATCCGAGCGGGAGCCCCGTCCTTTGCCGAGAAGGCGCCCAAGATCATATCCATGCTGCGCAGCTTCACCGATGACGTCCGCCTCGTGTTCCTCGAAGCGGGCAGGGAGAACCTGCTGAACCGCTACAAGGAGACCAGGCGCCGGCACCCCCTGAGCGACACGCATCCCAACCTGCTCGACGCCATCGAGGCCGAGATCGAGCTGCTCTCGCCGCTGCGAGGGATCGCGGACTTCATCGTGAACACCTCGCAGCTCAATGTCCACGAGCTCACCGCGCGGATGAAGGAGATCGCTTCCAAGGAGGACATGACGCGGGACATGTCCATAGAGGTGTGCTCCTTCGGGTTCAAGCGTGGCATACCCATGGACTCTGACATCGTCATGGACGTCAGGTTCCTTCCGAACCCCTACTTCAATGACGACCTCAAGGACAAGACCGGCCTCGATGCAGAGGTGCGGGAGTACCTCAACTCCCATGACACCTTCCTGCAGTTCATGGAACGGTTCAAGGGCCTCATCGCCTTCATCCTCCCCCTGTGCAGGAAGGAAGGGCGTGCGTACATGAACATCGCCATCGGATGCACCGGCGGCAGACACAGGTCAGTGGCCGTGGCGGAAGAGATCAGGCAGGCAATACATGATGCCGGGTACCAGACCAGGCTGAAGCACCGTGATATCTCATGAGGAGGTTCTGATCGATGGTCGGTATTATCGTTGTGGCGCACGGTGACCTTGCACGCGCCTTTGAGGAGACGGCCCAGATGATCGTGGGGCCCACCGAGGCGTTCAAGGCGTGTTCGTTCGCCCAGGGTACCGATGTGGATGACCTGAGAAGGCTCCTGAGGACCTCCATCAAGGAGGTGAACAGGGGGGAGGGGGTCATCATCCTCACAGACATGTTCGGGGGGACCCCGTCGAACATCAGCCTCTCGTTCCTGGAGAACGGGAAGATCGAGGTCATCACCGGTGTGAACCTCCCCATGGTGATCACCGCGCTCACCAAGCGGAAGGGGAAAGATATCGGAGAGCTGGCGCGGATGCTCAAGGAAGGCGGATCGAAGAACATCCACATCGCTTCCGAGATCCTTGCCACCACTGTGGCTGAAAAATGAACGTATTGCTCGTCCGGGTGGATGACAGGTTCATTCACGGGCAGATACTCGAATCCTGGATTCCTCACCTGAAGGCCCAGGGCGTCGTGGTCGCCAGCGACTGCCTGGCACAGGACCAGATCCAGAAGGCCATCATGTCCATGGCCATCCCCGAACGGATCCAGCTGAGGATCGTGGGACTGGAAGACGCCGTGGACCTGAAGGACGATTGCGCCATAAACGAGAAGCGAACCCTGGTCATCGTATCGAGCATCAAGGACGCGTTCACGCTGCACAAGGGAGGGCTCCCCTTCGTCCGTCTGAATATCGGAAACTGCAAGTCCACGACAGGGTCCCGCCAGGTGTCCTACTCCGTATGGGTGGACGACGAGGACCTCGCCCTTGTCCGGGAGCTCATTGACAACGGGGTGGAGGTGACGCTCCAGTCAGTGCCCCGCGAGCGGTGTATTGACATGAGGTCCATTCTTGCTATGGTGGACCTATGATCATGGCCGGTGTACTCGGGGTGCTCGCAGGGGCGGCCCTGTGGATGGACAGGGTGTTCCTGTTCCAGTTCATGGTGAGCAGGCCCGTGATCATGGGGCCTCTCATCGGCCTGGTCATGGGGGATCCGAGGGTCGGCATCATGGTGGGTGCGTCCCTGGAGCTGCTGTGGCTGAACTCTCCGCCGGTGGGCGCGTATCTCCCCCATGACGAGAGCTTCTGCACCGCTGTGGCGGTCCCGGTGGCCATAGCCGCCTGCAGGGGCATGGACCCCGCAGCGGCCTCGGGCCTTTCCATCCTCCTGTGCCTCCCCGCGGCCGTCGCGGGCAGGGTCCTCGACACCCGGCTCAGGACCATGAACGAAGGACTCATACCCTCGGGCACTGAACCGGGAGAGAGGGACGTGTCCATGGCCATGGGAAAGGCCGTGCTCAGGGCCTTTCTCCTGGCACTGACGGCGATCCTGCTCTGTACGGGGTGCATCGGCGCGGTTGCGGTCTTCCTCAGGCCTCTTCTCCCCGACACCATCGTGAAGGCCCTGACGCTCATGCCCTTTGCCTGTGTGGTGGTGGGGCTTGCGGCGCTCGTTTCCCGGGAAATGCCCAGGAAGATCCATGCCGGTCTGTTCGCCATGGGCATGGTGCTGGTCCTCCTGCTCACATGGATGTGGTGACGTTCAGACGGGCGCGCGTCGACGATCTGTCCGCCCTGGTCAGCCTCGAGCGCCGGGTGTTTCCGTCCCCCTGGGACGCGGACACCTTCGCCGCCACCTTGGAGGACCCCCGGTGCATATCGGTCCTGGCCATGGAAAACGGCGGCCTGGCGGGGTACTGTCTGGCGCTGGACCTGAGTTCCATGGTCCATATCCTGAACCTGGGGGTCCATCCGGCATGGCGCAGGAAGGGCATTGCCAGGCGGCTTGTGCGTGAGGTCGTGTCGCAGGCGGTGCAGTGCGGGAAGACCTGTGCGGTGCTGGAGGTGAGGACCTCCAACACCCATGCCCGGTCGCTCTATGCGTCCATGGGCTTCTCGCACGTGAGCACCTGGAGGAGATACTACACCGATACGGATGAGGATGCGGTCATTATGGTGAAGGATTTGCGATCCCGCCGGGCCAGGGATGCATGGTGCGAGGTTGTGGAAAACACGGAGGTGGGGCGCTCCACCTACCACCTGATCCTGGAAGGAGACCTCCCCCAGGCATTGCCCGGCCAGTTCGCCATGATCCAGGTGAGCGCGACCAGCGAGCCTTTTCTGAGGAGGCCGCTGGCCGTTCTCGGCCAGAAGCGCTTCGAAACGGAGTTTCTCTTCAAGGTCAGGGGGCCGGGGACGGACATCCTTGCCCGGAAAAAAACCGGCGACAGGATCAAGGTCCTGGGGCCGCTGGGGAACGGCTTCAGCCGAACCCCTGCGCTCCACGTGATCTACCTGGCCGGAGGCACCGGGCTCCCGCCCGTCCTGTCGCTTGCGGAGTCCCTGGGCAGGGGGATCTTCATCCTGGGCGCCCGGGACGCCGGAGAGCTGCCCCTGCTGGACAGGATACACTCCATCCCTGGCACCCGGATTGTGATCATGACCGAGGACGGTTCCTGCGGCGCGAGGGGACTCGCCACCGATGCCCTCGCAGAGGTCATGTCCGGCATCGACGACCCGGCTGACGCCATGCTCTACGCATGCGGGCCCGAAGCAATGCTGAGGACGGCGGCGAGAATGGCCGCGGACAAAGGCGTCGGCTGCGAGGTGTCCCTGGAGGAACGCATGTCCTGCGGCTTCGGAGCCTGTGCCGGATGCGTCACAAAGACCATGAACGGGTCCATGAGGGTGTGCAGGGAAGGGCCGGTCTTCCCCGCACGGGAGCTCATATGGGGCTGAACATCAACACAGCCGTGAAGATAGCACCGGGCCTTCACCTGAAGAACCCGGTGATGAGCGCGTCGGGCACCTTTGCCTACGGCGAGGAGTTTGCGGACTTCTTCGACCTGTCCATCCTGGGCGCGGTGGTGACCAAGGGCCTTTCCCTCGCACCCAAGGAGGGCAACCCCACACCCCGCATCGTGGAGACCCCATGCGGCATGATCAATTCCATCGGGCTGGAGAACGTGGGGATATCCGTTTTCATCAGGGAGAAGCTGCCCTTCCTGCTCAGGTTCGATACCCGGGTCATCGTCAACTTCTTCGGCGCCACGGAGGACGAGTACGTGCGTGCAGCCGAGGCCCTGGACGCTGCGGGGGTCAGCGCACTGGAGATGAACGTGTCCTGTCCCAACGTGAAGAAAGGTGGCATCGAGTTCGGCAGGGACCCGGAGGCGCTCCATGCCCTGGTGAAGAGGGTTCGGCAGGTCTGCCCAAGGCCGCTCATCGTGAAGCTCTCCCCCATGGTCACCGATATCCGAGCCGTTGCCCTGGCCGTCCAGGAGGCCCGCGCGGATGCGCTGACCTGCACCAACACCCTGCCTGCCATGGCCATCGACGAGAAGACCCGGAGGCCGGTGCTGGGAAACGTCACGGGAGGGCTTTCCGGGCCCGCCATCAAGCCGGTGGCCCTCAAGATCGTATGGGAGGTCTCCAGGGCGGTGAAGATCCCGGTCATCGCCTCGGGGGGTATCATGAGCGCCGCCGATGCCATTCAGTTCATGCTGGCAGGTGCCAGCGCCGTGCAGGTGGGCAGCGCGGGCCTGCGCGACCCGATGTGCTACCCCGTGATCATCGACGGCATCCGGGCCTACCTGGAAGAACACGGCATCCAGGACTTATCCGGCCTCGTGGGGGGGCTCGTCACGGACTGACCGGGTGCCCCGCATACATCGGGAACCCAGAAGCCATGGAATGATCTGTACCTCCTTTGCGTCGCCGCCCGTTGAAGGCGGCGCGCGAGCATTCCCGGGGAGGTGTCAGCATGCTGCGCCACGTGGGGCAAGAGCATCCGCTGGTGGTGGTGTTTGCGGGCATGGCTTCGGCCATTTGCCTGTGGCAGGGTGATGCGTACGGGTGCTGCTTCTGTCTGGTCATGCTGGTCCTGCTCCTGTCCGGGGACAGGGTCGCCCATGCCTTGGGAGGACTCGCCCTTGGCGCTCTCGCTGCCGTCATGGCACCCGGGTGGTCCACCGTGGCTGACGGGAATCACCACATCTCCGGACGGATTCATGATGCCTTCCATGCCAGGGGAACGTTCCGCATGGTCGTGGAGGATGCGCGCCTGGATCACCTGAAGGTCAGGGGCAGGGCCCTGGTGAGCGTGTACGAGAGGCCGCCCCGGATCGTTCCCGGCGACACCGTGTCGTGCATCCTCAGGGTGAAGGCTCCCCGGGGTCTCGGGAACGAGGGGGAGTTCGACTATAAGGGGCATCTCCTCAGCCAGGGGATCGTGCTTGCCGGTTCAGTCAGGGACGGAAACACCATTGCAGTGACGTCGTCTAAGGACCGTGCGGGAATGCGACAGCGCCTCATCGCCGCACTGAACCGCCGGGCCAGGCCAGAGGCCGAGCTAGTCAAGGCCATGTTCGTGGGGGACAGGTCAGGGATCACCGATTCCCTGCAAGACCTGTTCTGCTCCCTGGGCATCGTCCACCTCGTCGCCATCTCGGGGCTCCATATCGGGACCGCCATGATGACGGGCTATGTGCTCGCATTCGGCCTGCTCAGGCTCTTTCCGGTGGTGTCTCTGCGGGTGGATACGCCCCTTGCGGCCAGGGTCGCAGGCATTGCTGCCGCGGTGGGGTACACGATCTTCGTAGGGCCCGCCATACCCACCCTGAGGGCATGTATAATGGCGGTGAGCTGCGGGACAGAGCTCATGTTCATGAGAAAACCAGACGTGCTGGGTGGGCTCGCCCTGGCGGGCATCGTGATCTGCACCCTCTGGCCCGGATCGCTCCATTCTCCGAGCTTTCTCCTCTCCTTCAGCGCCGTGCTCGGCATCGCGGGAGTGCTTGCAGGGACGGAGTCGTCGCCCCCCTGGTTCCGCTTCATCACCGTTTCTGTGGCCGCAGGGGCCTTTACCCTCCCCATTGTGGTGTATCTCTTCGGGTTCGTGTCGATGCGGGGATTCATGGCCAATGCCGTGGTCATACCCTTTTTCAGCCTCGTGGTCATGCCCCTGTCCCTGGCGGGCATGGTGTTTTTCGCCACCTGGGCTGGAGCGAGCGATTTCTTCTTCTCCCTGTGCATGGATGCGGTCCACCTGATCCTCCGGGCCTGCGAGGTGTTCGGATCCATGCATCCCGTGAAACGGCCGTGGGTCCTCTGGGTCTTCCTCTGCCACGCGGGGTTCATCCTGGCCTTCTGGGCACGACGCTCCCGGGTGCGCACCTGGGCACTGACTCTGATCACAGTGGCCCTGGTGGGTCTGCCCTTGGTCCAGTCACACCTCATCGCAACCGGGCCGCTGCGGTTCGACTTCATCAGCGTGGGGCAGGGCGACTGTTCCCTGGTGACCCATGGCCGCCATGCCGTGCTCATTGACGCAGGGCCCGAATATGCCGGGTTCGATGCGGGCAGGCAGGTGGTGGCCCAGCACCTGCTCCGCAGGGGGGTGGATACGCTGGACCTGCTGGTCATTACCCACTGGCACCCGGACCACTGCGGTGGTGCACCGTTCATCCTCGAGCGCCTCAGGGTGGGAGAGGTCTGGATGAACAGCGCGCAGGAGAAGAATCCCCATTTCCAGGAGGTCACCCGAATTACAAAAGAGAAATCCATACCGGTGAGCTTCGTGTGTCTGGGCGACTCCTCACGGTATGGGCCGCTGACCGCCGAGGTCCTCAATCCCCGGGTGCGCCTTGAGGTATGTGAAGGCAGGCTGGATCAGAACTTGCAGTCAATCATCATGAAGCTTGGTGACAAAGGTGTGAAAGGTCTGTTCATGGGAGATGCCGACATGTTCGGGGAGCTTACCCTGGTCCACCTCTGCAGGGATGTGGAGGCGCGGGTCCTGAAGGTTGCCCACCACGGGGGCGCAAAGTCCTGCCTCGTCCCGTTCCTTGACGCGGTGAGGCCTGAGCTGGCAATCATCAGCTGCGGCCAGGGAAACAGATACGGCGACCCGGCTCAAGAGGCCCTTGCGCGGCTCAGGGGACACGGCGTGGCCATATGCCGGACCGACCTGCATGGAGAGGTCATGATCACCTTCCACAAGGGCAAACGATATGTTAAGTTCGGGAGGGGAGCTGCCGATAATCATTAGGATATGAAAGGGATGGAGGGTGCATTGCACGTTGACGCAGGTCGGATGCCGGCAGTGAAAAACAACCGCGGAATCACCCTGATGGAAGTGATGATCGTCGTGGTTATCATCGGCATACTGGCGGCTGTGGCCATACCCGGCATGGGCGGATGGATGGGGAAGCGGACACTGGACGCTGTTTCCAGGGAGATGTTCTCCAACTTCCAGCGGGCCCGGAGCGAGGCCGTGAGCAGGGCAAGGAACGTGACCATCACGGTGGATACAGCCAATGACTGGTACATGATCCAGGATGCTGGAGGAAATGTCATCGTTCCCCGGCGTGACATGCCCGATGAAATCGATATCACAGGGAGTACGTTTCCTCTTTCTGGGGGAAGACATGAGACAATTATCAACGTTCGAGGGTTTGCCTCAAACGCAGGAACGGTTACCTTGAGAAGCTCGCGAGCGCCCAGCGCCTCGAGAGAGCGCGTCATAGAACTCGGACTCGGCGGGGTGGTGAGGATCACGCCATGAAGAACAGACCCTGGAACCGTATCCTCCTGGACAGCAGGGGGCTCACCCTGGTGGAACTGATGATCGTGCTGGTCCTCTCGCTCATGCTCATGGCGGCGGTGTTCATGACCTTCCAGCTCCAGCACGCCTCAAGCAGTGCCCAGACGGAGGTGGCGGCCACCCAGCAGGACATCCGGGCGGCCATGGACATCATTGCCATGGACATCATGCATGCAGGCCTCAGCCAGGACCCCAGCGTCCAGATCCTCGGCATACCTGGGGGAACGAGCGGCGCAGACACCCTCCGGCTCGAAAACGACGGAACCGTGGACGGTGCGACCCGCGTGATCTATCGCTTGAACAACGGGAACCTCGAGCGCGATCTCGACATCGGGGTGACACAGGTCATTGCCAGTAACGTTACATCGTTAACCTTTACATACCGCGGCACGACAACTGCCGGCGGCTCACAGGACATCGTTCCCGCAATGGGCGGCACGCTGACCGAAGACCAGGCAAAGACGGTCAGGTTCATCAGGGTTGCCATTACTAAGGCGTCCGAGCAGGTGGATGCACAGACCGGCCGGCCGGTGCAGAGGACCCTGTCCCGCTGGGTATGCAGGCGCAACGGTGACATCGATGAAATCAGCGTGCCCTAGGAGCAAGGAGAACATGGATACCATGATTCCTGAGAAGACCACCTCGGCGGGATTCACCCTCATCGAGCTGGTGATCGCCATCGTCGTCTTTGCCGTGGGCATCGTGGGAGTCCTGAAGATGCACCAGGCATCGGTTCAGGCGAACAACTTCAGCATGCAGCTCACCGAGGCGGTGAACGCGGCGGAAGACCAGAAGGAAGCCCTGAGGGGGCTCCCCTTCGAGCATTCTTCCATGACCATCGGGACCCATGGAACCACCGGGGTCACGCTCAGGAACATCACGTACAACGTCTCGTATCGCGTTGAGGAGACACCGAACACCTTTTCCAGGGGTAGGACCGTCACCCTCACCGTCACTTGGCAGGAACGGGGGATACCCCACCTGTTCACATTGCCGTTCATCATGGATGAGGTCGACTAGGTGGCCGTGAAGTGGGGCAGGGAGCGACTCAGATGAGGATGAAGGACATTCTGAAGGACAGACAGGGTGCAGTGCTCGTCCTGGTGCTCATCGTCATGGTGGCTGTCATCATCATGGGCGTCATGATGACCAGGTCGTCATCCCTGGAATCGAGGATGGCAGGGAACGAGCGCAGGTATATTGAAGACTTCGCCGACCTCGAGACGGCATCCAACCTAGTCCTCATACAGAACACCGCGGCCCTGGCCTCCATTGCCGATAGCACAGGCGCGACCTACACCTATACCGGAGGGAACCTCCCCGAGGGGGTCAGCGTCTCCGTGGAACTGAAGTTCACCAGGAAGCCCCCGCGCGGTTCAGGGTACGACCCGTCGTTCAGGGCGCGGTATTACGGCTTTGAGGCCACGAACAGCAGCGGGAACCAGAAACTCGAATCGGGTGCATACAAGGTGTTCCCGCCTTCAAACTGAGGTTTTCCGAGAAGGAGTGGTACCATGAAGACAAAATCCGTAGCAGTGTTCATTGTGTTCCTGACAATGCTCATGGCAGGCAGTGCCCATGCGGATGACACCGACATCTTCGGCGGCGGGGTCGTGAACGTGCCTCCCAACGTGCTCATCATATTCGACAACTCAGGCAGCATGTCCGGCACCGTCTGGGTCCCGGGGAGCGCTGACCCCTATGACCCGGCGTACATCTACAGCGGCACGTACCGGCTCGACCGGGTATACCGGTACCGCACGTGGAGCAATGACTGGACAGAATTCGCGAACATCGGCAGCAACTATGTGGTCGATGCGAGCGAGATCGCCTGTGAGGACGCGAGAAACGACCTCAACACGCTGGGAAACTGGACAGGTTACATCAACACCTCGTCACCCTTCGGCTGCACCCCCACGCCCACCTCGAGCAGGGTGCTGAGAACGGGCAACTACCTCAACTACCTCAGGCTCGGCTCAGGCCATTGGGAGGCCAAGCTCAGCGTGGCAAAGAGGACCATCTCCAACCTCATACGCACCACCAGTGGCGTCCGCTTCGGGATCATGATCTTCAGGACCGAAGACAGCCAGGACCAGGGCGGAAAAATCCTCGCGCCCATCGCCACGAGGGATACCCTGGCCGACAGGCAGGCCCTCATCAATGCCATCAATACCATTTCAGCGGAGACCTGGACCCCGCTGGCCGAGACCCTGGCAGAGGCGGGGCTGTACTTTGCCCGCAAGCAGTCATGGTTCAATTCCGGTGTGAACTATGAAACGGCCTACTCCCCGGCCATTCAGTACCGGTGTCAGAAGAACTTCGTCATCATCATGACCGACGGCGAATCCACCCAGGACAGGGACTCCAGGCTGTGGGATACGAACTACATCAACGATAAGCCCATCGGCGACTATGACAACGACACGAGCATCAAGACCGAATACCAGTGGGTGGACAGCTCCGGCGTCAAGCACAGTTATGGAAGCTACGGCAGCGACTACCTCAACGACGTGGCCAAGTTCCTCCACGACGAGGACCTGCTGGGCGACATCAGCGACCTCAGCGGCACATCCTTCAACAGCCCGGGCATGCACCAGAAACAGAACATCAGGACCTACACCATCGGCTTTGACGTCAATCACGTGCTGTTGAACGAGACCGCTGACCAGAACCATGGCAACGGGCACTACTTCACCACCAGTGAGGGTCTGAACCTCGAGGACATCTTCGCCACCATCATCGGCGATATCTTGGAATCCAACGCCCAGTTCATCTCCCCCGTGGTTCCGGTGAACCGCCTGAACAGGACATACGCCGACAACGGCGTGTACATCGGCCTGTTCTCACCGGATGAGTCGACACCGGGCCTGTGGAAGGGCAACCTCAAGAAGTTCGGGTTCGACAAGAAGGGCATCATCCGTGACAAGAACGGAGACGAGGCTGCTGATCCAACGACGAACCAGATCAAAGACTCCGCATATTCCGCGTGGAGCACGGTTCCCGAGGGTGTTTCCGAGGGTATGGCGGTGGGAGTCGGCGGTGCCGGGGCGGTTCTGGCATCTTCGGGCCACCCCACCAGGAATTTCTACACAAACACCGAGTCTGCCTTGGTCACCCTGAACGCCACCAGTGCCTCCACCACCGATCTTGGCCTGAGCACGGACGCCGAACGGGATGACCTGCTGGATTTCGTGAAGGGGCAGGGGATCTACCACCCGACAACCGGCACAGAAGGGACAAGGAGGGACTGGATCCTGGGTGACATCATCCATTCCCAGCCTGCCATCTTCTATGACAGGGCAAACAGCAAGAATGTCCTTTTTGTCGGCGCAAACGACGGGTTCATGCACTGCTTCGTCGATGACGACAAGAACACCAGCGCCAGCATTGCGGACGATACGGTTTACGAACAGTGGGCCTTTGTGCCCAGCGACCTGGTGCCGCACCTGAAGTATCTGCCCTCCGAAGGCATGACGGTACAGCCAGCCCTGGGTAATAAGGAACACGAGTACTTCGTCGACGGCACGCCGGTGGTGTACAGCACAGGGAGCAGCACCTACCTGGCCTTCGGCCTCAGGCGCGGCGGCAGGAACCTCGTCTCGGGGGGGGAAGTGACGAACCAGTACTTTATCCTGAATGTCACCAATTACCAGAACCCATCGTTCACGGCCACCATTCCCACCAACATTCTCGGAACCGCGGCGGACGACGAGAGGCTCGGTCAGTCCTGGAGCACCCCCCACTTCTGCTCCATCAAGACGGGTCCGGCAGCCGGTGACAAGGCCGATGTCCTGCTGCTCACAGGCGGGTACGACACGAACCAGGACAACAGCGATCCGGGCACGGCTGACAGCAAGGGAAGGGCCCTCTTTGCCGTGAATGCAGCCAGCGGAACCAGGACAGGTCTGTCCCTGAACTTCAACCACAAGAACTTCGCCAAGATGCGCTACTCCATGGTGGACCTGAGGACCTATGACAACGACGACGACGGCTGTGACGACGTCATCTATACGCCTTCGGTGGGTGGAGACCTGTTCGTGTTCGACGATGCCTCGGACGTGACAGGAACAAAGAACGATGGCGCGTGGACGAGCAGGCTCCTGTTCTCGGCGCAGAACATGGGGGGGACGGACAAGCTCAGGAAGTTCTTCTACGCACCGGGCATCGCCCAGGAGTCATGGGGTGACATGGTGTACCTCGCCAGCGGCGACCGCGAGCACCCCATGGCCACCTACGGGACCGCCTACAACAGGTTCTACGCCATCAGGTACACGTTCCCGGCTTCATGGGACAATGACAGTCCGCTCACCGACTCCAGCCTTACCGATGTCACGAGCAGCTACAACCCTGCCACGGTCTCCCCGAACGGCTGGTATTTCAACCTGAACAACGCCGGGGAGAAGGCTGTTTCCACCCCTCTGATCTTTGACAAGGTTGCCTACATCACGACCTTCACCCCCCAGACCACGGCGGCCTCGGACCCCTGCGGCCTGACGGGCGCCGGTGTGGCGAGGCTCTATGCGGTGAACTACCTCACCGGGCAGGCGGTCTTCGATTTCGATGGAGACGGCACATTGGACAGATCAAAGGCCATCGGCTCGGGCATTCCCTCCGAACCCACCCTGGTCATCACCGAGCAGGGGATCTTCGTCGTGGTGGGAACCCAGGAGGGGCCGTCCGTGTTCGATACGCAGTCAGGACGCAGCATCCACCGGTACTACTGGCACAAGCAATAGGCGGAGGTGACCCATGAACGGCAGAATCACGACCGAGGTTCGAACCCTTTTCAGCATGCTCGCAGCGGTGAGCGTAATCCTTCTCGCCTGCTCCGCCCTCCATGCCGATGCCTTGGAGAATGGACTGAAGAAGTGGGATCCGTACCTGATCCAGGGCAGGATCATGCAGGTGGGCACGGGGTACTGCGTGGTTGACGAGAAGTGGATCATGGTCCTTGACACGAAACACGGCGGCAAAAACATCCGGACACGGATCTTCGATGAACGGGGGAACCCGGGTTCCATCGCAGGGCTCTCCAAAGGGAAGTATATCCTTGCAAAGGGCGGTCAGGCCTGGGACGAAAAGCTGCAGACGAGTGTCCTCCTGGCAACGGAAATCCATATCGTGAACAAGCCGGTGAATCTCAATGACGAGGGCCAGCGAAGGAAATACGGCGGAGAACCACGGCCCTGGGGGGATGCCGGGGAACGATAGATATCCGGGCGCCGGGTTTCATCGGCGCCTTTTTCATTGCTCCAGCAACCGGATGAAGGCTCCGTCACCCTCCACCCCCATGTCCGCAGGGGCGATCCGCTTCTGTCTGAGGGCGTCCAGCACGTCCTGGAGTGAGCCCTTGATCTGGATGGTGTGGCAGATCGTATTGCCCTGGATGGTGGAGACCGCGACCCTGGCGACGGCATCGAGGGAACGGAGCGCTTCGATCATGGCCTGGTAGGTGTCGTGGTCGCGGATGCCCTCGATGCACAGGGTCTTGTCCCGCACCACCGGGCTCACCACCATCACGGTACGCGCGATCTCCGCCCTGACCCTGTCCACCACCGCGGCAGCCAGGAGCCTGTGCATGGTGGTCTGGTCCACGGTCCCCTTCAGCGTCAGGCCCATGGAGGACAGTTTCTTCCCGGATCGTACTTCCATGACCGAGAGATCGAGGCGCGACTCCAGGGCAAGCGCATCGGCGTTCCTGTGGGTGAGCAGACCCGAGACCACGATGTCAGCGCGGGCCTGTGCGCCGAGGGCAAGGGCCCTGTCCTGACCTGCTGCTCCGGCCTGAACATGCGGGGGAGGGGGGGGCACGTTCTCACCCGCATCCTGCAGTGATTTCATGAGGATCGTCTCGAAGGGGGAGTAGCCCTTCGGGGCACCCTGAGACCACCACTCGGCGCGCTCCGCCTGGCCCGGGCCACGGGTCGTGAAGGCGAGCAGCACCCTGGGCCTCAGGGCCAGCGGTGTGGTGAGCGCCTGGGTCTGCAGCCAGTCCTTCAGGGGGGTGTCGTTCAACCTGAAATCCATGCTCAGCAACAGGATGTTCTCCAGCCGGGACCTGCTCACGATGGAGTACTGGATCACGTCCTGGGTCCCCCGGGATGAGACGAAGCTTCTGAGCCTCTGGACAAGATCAGCGCTGGAGCTTGCCGGAACGGACCTGAGCGCGACCTCCAGGTAGGCCTTGAACAGGGCGTCGTCAAAGGCGGATTTTTCCGCAACGGACACGTCGCTGCCGGCGAACGCACTCATGCCCGTGGTGGTCAGAGTGACTTCGGCGTGCGCGGGACACAGGCTGAACAGGAACAGCCAGAGAACGCCGCAGGCCCAGAACCGGGGGTGGCTCATCCTGCGAGGAAGTCCTTCAGCTTTGAGTTCACCTCGGCGGGTTCGATCCGTCCAACTGCGTGTTTATAGATAAGAATAGGCTTCTCCGTCTGGATGAGTATGCAGAAGGGATCGAAGCTTTTCACAAAACCCTCCACCTTGGTGTTGTCCACGAGGGTCACGATGATGGGGACGCGTTCCTTGCGTGCCTGGTTGAGGAACTGGTCCTGTACATTAAATACAACCTTACCCATTGCAACCTCCTTGCGGCGAAAGCTCATTTGACTATTCCAATCTGTTTTGTATTGTACAGCATGGTGCAGGGCACTCATGTGTTCATATGAATATTAATCATAAAGATCTTTTGATCAAGTCCTTTTTGTGTTAAATCACGATTTTTATATGGAAAGGTCCCTTTGATGGGCAGAGGGTGAAATCCATGGACCCCGTGACCAGAGACCCGAAGGCGCGTGCACAGGAACTGCGCCGTCTCATCCATCACCACAACCACCGATACTATGTCCTCGATTCCCCTGAAATCCCGGACCACGAATACGACAGGCTCATGCGGGAGCTCATGGATCTCGAGGAAACGCACCCGGAGATCCGGACGATGGACTCTCCCACCCTCCGCGTCGGCGGCGAGCCCCTGAAGGAGTTCCGTCCCTTCGTGCACCGCAGACCCCTGCTGAGCATGGACAATGCCATGGACAGGGGAGAGGTGGATGCCTTCCACGAACGGGTCTGCCGGTGGCTGGGAAAGGACGGGATCACCTACTGCTGCGAACCGAAGTTCGACGGGCTCGCCGTGGAGCTCGTCTATGAGGGGGGGCGTTTCGTGCGGGGGGGCACCCGGGGGGACGGGTCCACCGGTGAGGACGTCACCCTGAATCTCAGGACCGTGGGGAGCATCCCCCTGGCGCTTCGGGGCGAAGGCGTCCCCGAGTTGCTGGAGGTGAGGGGCGAGGTGGTCATGTTCCGCAAGGACTTCCACCGCCTCAACCGGGAGCGGACGGAACTCGGCGAGCAGCTCTTTGCCAATCCCCGGAACGCGGCAGCCGGTTCCCTGCGACAGCTCGACCCGAAGGTGACCGCGTCCAGGGCCCTGGTGTTCTTCGCATACGGCGTCTCCGATGCCGCGCAGCTTGGCAGGGGTTCGCAGTACGATATCCTCTCCAGGCTGGGTGAGCTGGGCTTCAGGGTCAATCCAGACCGGAGGCGCTGCAGCACCGTGGAGGAAATATGGGCCTTCAGCCGGGAGCTCCTGGAAAAGCGGGATGCGCTTCCCCACGAGATAGACGGTGTGGTGATCAAGGTGGATTCCTGCGTGGACCAGGAGTTGCTGGGCCTGAAGTCCCGCTCCCCAAGATGGGCAGTGGCGCTCAAGTTCCCGCCCATTCAGGCTTCCACCGTGCTGCTGCGGATCGGGCTCCAGGTGGGCCGCACCGGCGTGGTCACCCCCGTGGCCCATCTCGAGCCGGTGAGGGTGGGGGGGGTCACGGTGAGCAGGGCAACCCTGCACAACGAGGACGAGGTGTTGCGCAAAGACCTGCGCGAGGGCGATACAGTCATCGTCCAGCGCGCGGGCGATGTGATCCCGGAGGTGGTGGGGCCCGTGCCCGCGCTGCGGCCCGAAGGGGCACGGCCCTTTGCCATGCCGGAGGACTGCCCCGTGTGTGGATCCACCCTTTCCAGGGAGACCGTCCAGCACCGGTGCGTGAACATCTCCTGCCCCGCGGTCGTCAGAGCCAGGATCTTCCACTTCGCATCCAAGGATGCCCTGGACATCGAAGGCCTGGGCAGGAAGATCATCCACCAGCTCGTGGAGCGGGGGCTCGTACGGGACGTCTCGGACCTCTTCCGCCTCACCAGGGATGACCTCATGGGCCTGGACGGGTTCGCGGAGCTGTCCTCCGCCAACCTCCATGCCGCCATCCAGGCGAGCAGGACCACCACCCTGGAGCGGTTCATCCATGCCTTGGGCATTCCCCAGGTGGGAGTCGTTGCGGCAAGGGACCTGGCCAGGCGTTTCAGGGGGCTGGATGCGCTCATGCACGCCGGGACGGACGAGCTCACCGCCATCCCCGGTATCGGTCCCGAGATGGCCAGGTCCATCAGGACCTTTTTCCAATCCTCGGAAAACAGAAGGGTTATCGAACGGCTCACTGAGCATGGCCTCTCCCTGCAGGCACCATCTGACCTGCCGGTCAGGCACACGCCGCTGACAGGCCTGAGCGTCTGCTTCACCGGTACGCTCCCGTCCCTACCGCGGAACGAGGCAAAGGCACGTGCCCAGGCCGCGGGGGCCCGGGTGGTGGATTCAGTGAGCAGGAAGCTGGATATCCTCGTGGCCGGGGAAGAGCCCGGGTCCAAGCTGGACAAGGCCCGGTCCCTGGGTGTACGGATACTGACGGAAGAGGAGTTCCTGTTGCTCCTGAAGGAGGCGTGAGCCCATGAAGGCGCTTCACCTGATGATACACGGCAGGGTTCAGGGCGTGTGGTTCCGTGCCTCCACCCAGGAGGCCGCGCACACGCTCAAGATCAGGGGCTGGGTGCGCAACACTCCGGAGGGCTCCGTGGAGGCGCACATCCAGGGCGATGACCACGCGGTGGAGGAGATGGTCGCCTGGTGCCGCACGGGCCCCCCGGGCGCCCGCGTGGATGCGGTGGACGTCCATGAGACGAACTTGGTGGAGGAATACAAGTCCTTCACCATCCGCTACTATTGAGAACACACCGCCGTCATTTCCTGCTTGCATCGCGGCCGGCATTCATATAAGAAAGGTGCGCTCCTTGCTCCTCAAAGGGGGGCTACAAACCATAAGGAGGGATTCATGAATCTCTACGAGATCATGTTCATCCTCAACCCGGACATGGGTGAGGAGGAACGGGAAAAGTTCATCTCCCGCCTCAACGGCATCATCACCAAGAACAAGGGTGAAGTCATCCGCCTCAACGATCTTGGGATCAAGAGCATGACCTACAAGATCAAGAAGAAGTCGCGGGGCCAGTATGTCCTCATGTACCTCGAAGGACCGGGCGCCATGGTGGCCGAGATCGAGCGCATGCTGCGGATCGATGAGAACGTCATCAGGTTCGTGGTGGTGAAGCTCGACAGGCAGGTAACCCGCCAGGACCTCGAGCCCAAGGCCGAGCCGGCCCCGGCGGAGGCGGAAGCGACTACCAAGACTGAAGAAGTGGGAGCCTAACATGCAGGAAAGATCTCCGAGACCCCAGTCAAACCCCAGGAACAAGCCGTATTTCAAGAGAAAGACATGCAGGTTCTGCGAAGACAAGACCCTGCCCATCGACTACAAGGCACCCCACGTGCTCAAGGACTTCATCACCGAGCGCGGCAAGATCCTCCCCCGGAGGATCACCGGGACCTGTTCCATCCATCAGAAGAAGCTTGCGGCTGAGATAAAGCGGGCCAGGATCATGGCCCTGCTCCCCTTCACCGTGCACGATTAGGGACATGCCCCATGCGAGCGGAGGCGGGATGACCCGGTGGATTCTCACAGGGGTCTTCCTGCTCTACTCCCTTCTCATTGTCGCAGCGACAGAGGTCCTCATGCCCGCAGCACTGTTGTACCCGGCAGCATACTGGTTCCATGCCCGGAGGGAAGCGTTCCCGCGCAGCGTTCTCCTTGCGTGCATCCCCCTAGGCCTGGCCGTCGTCCCTGCCTATGCCGCCGGGGCCGTCCTGTACGGCGTGCTCCTCGTCGTCGCCCTGACCATGCGGCTTTTCGTCGGCAGGGGGAAGCCAGGCCTCGCGGTGGCGGTTCCCGCCGGGCTGATCTTCGTCCTCGCCATGGCGGGGATCTTCTCCGTTGCGCATGAACACGGGGTGGGGGTGGGCGCGGTCGTGTCCGGGTGGGCCGATGGCGTGGTGAGCGAGTCCACCCGTGCCTCCGCAGGGGTGTTCACCGGGGAGGAACAGAGCGACTTCCAGGACATGCTCGCACTGGTGAGGGACCGGATGGTCATGCTCTTCCCCGCCCTGGTGCTGACGGGAGCCGCTTTCATGCTGTGGCTCAACCTGCTCATCATTGCAGTCAAGGGCAGGGCGGCAAACCTTGGCGAGTGGCGCTCGCCCGAGGTTATGATCGGCCTCTTCATCCTCGCGGGCCTGCTCACCATCGTGCCCATGCAGGGCATATCCACGGTGGGACTGAACCTCCTGATCGTGGTGGGCCAGGTATATTTCTTCCAGGGCATAGCCATCGTGTCGGTCTTCATGGCCGAGCGCGGATGGCCGCTGCTGATCCGGTGGCCCCTTTACATCCTGATCGTGATACAGATATATATGATGGTCATAGTGGCCGGGCTCGGGCTTTTCGACGCCTGGTTCGATTTTCGAAAACGGATACGAACACCAAAAGGAGACATATAATGAAAGTGGTACTCTTGGAGACGATCGAAGGCCTGGGCAGCGTGGGCCAGGAGGTGAAGGTGAAAGACGGGTATGCCCGGAACTTCCTGGTGCCGAAAGGCCTTGCCCTCCTGGCGACCGACTCGAACCTCAAGGCGTTCAAGGACAAGATCCAGGCGCGCATCCGGTCCGAGGCGAAATCACGTGATCATGCCATGAAACTCGCCGAGGAGATCTCGTCCACCGTTCTCACCTTCACGGTGAAGACGGGGCAGGAGGGCAAGCTGTTCGGGTCAGTCACCGGCAGCGACATCTTCGATGCCCTGGTGGGCAAGGGGTTCGAGGTGGACAAGAAAAAGATCCACCTGAGCGAGCCCATCCGTCACGTGGGCACCCACGAGGTGGCGGTACGGCTGTTCCCCGAGGTGACTGCGCACGTGAAAGTGGAGGTGGTTGCAGAACCACAGGGCGAGTAAGATGGATACACCCCCGCTCTCCCTTCCCCACAACAGGGAAGCTGAAGAATGCATCCTCGGCGGCATTCTCATGGAGAACTCATCGCTGGATGCCGTTACGGAGATCCTGTCCCCGGACGACTTCTACGCGGAGCGCAACCGCATCCTCTTCGCCGAGATGCTCCGCCTCATGGACAAGGGGCTGCCCATAGACCTGATCTCGCTCACCGAGTCGGTGGAGCAGCAGGGAAAGCTCGACAAGGTGGGCGGAGCCTCCTATATCTCGCAGCTGGCGGACAACGTCCCCACCTCCGCCAACATAGAATACTATGCCCGGCTCGTCAGGGACAAGGCAGTGCTGCGCTCGCTCATCAACGGGGCGGGGGAGATCATCAAGCTCGCCAGGACGCCTTCAGGGGAGGTCTCCGACGTGCTGGAGGTCTCCGAGCAGATCATCTATGCCATCAACAGGCAGGTGAAGGACAAGCGGGGCGGTCTCATGCGCATCGGCGTGCCGCTCAACGACCTGTACCACAACCTCAGCCGCATGGCCAAAGGCGAGATGGACCAGGGCGTTGTTCCCACCGGGTTCGGTGATCTTGACAACCAGCTCCTGGGAGGGCTGCACAAGTCCGACCTGGTGATCGTCGCAGGCAGGCCCTCCATGGGAAAGACGTCCTTTGCCATGAACATCGCCCAGTACGTGTCCGTGGTGGAGCAGATCCCGGTGGCGGTCTTTTCCCTGGAGATGGGGATCGACCAGCTCGCGCTCCGCATGCTCGCCAGCGAGGCATGGATCAACCAGTCGTACGTGCGGTCCGCCGCATCGCTGTCCATGCTCAAGAAGGAGGACTGGAGCAAGCTGCTGGACGCCTCGGGCAAGCTCAACGATTCGCCGCTCTACATCGACGACACACCGGGCATCTCCCCCATGGAGATCAGGGCGAAGATCCGGAGGCTCGTGTCCCAGGTGGACGTGCGCATGCTGGTGGTGGATTACCTCCAGCTCATGACGCTCAAGACCAGGACCGACTCGCGGGAGCAGGAGATCTCCGAGATATCACGGACGCTCAAGGCCATCGCCAAGGAGTTCAACATCCCGGTCATCGCCATCAGCCAGCTCAACCGGAGGGTGGAAGAGCGCGGGGACAAGAGACCCATGATGTCTGACCTCAGGGAGTCGGGCGCCATCGAACAGGACGCCGACGTCATCTGTTTCATCTACCGGGACGAGGTGTACAACCCTGACAGCCAGGAGAAGGGCATCGCCGAGATCATCGTCGCCAAGCACCGCAACGGCCCCACCGGGACGGTCAAACTCGCCTGGCTCCCCGAGTACACCAAGTTCTGGGAACTCGACGCCCGCCACTGAGACCCCTTGCTGCAGCCCCTGAACGAACCTGACGGCTAGAACCTCTTCCTCCGGATGGGATATTCGTGCCCGATGTGCAGGTCCTCTACCAGGATGGAGCGCTGCTTGCCGATGGCATCCCGTATCCTCTGGAGAGAGCGCATCTCGATCTGTCGCACCCGTTCCCTGGTCACGCCGATCTGGAGGGCGATATCCTTCAGGGTGGCCGGAGGATCGCTGAAGAAGCGCTTCTCGATGATGTACACCTCACGCTTGCTCAGGATGGGGGGATCGCACCGCAGGAGGTTCAGCAGGTATGTGTGCCGCTCCTTGTGGGAATAGAAGTCGTCCTGGTCCGGCCCTTCGTAGAGCAGGTGGTCCATCAGACACTCCTCGTGCTCCGACTCGCTGGGCAGGGTGCTGTCCAGGGAGATCAGGCCCTTGGCGTGGGTGAGTCTGCCCGTGTGGACCTGGTAGCTCTTGTGGATGAAGTTCTTGATGTAGGCCTTGATCCACCATATGGCATAGCAGATGAAGCGCACCCCCATGTCCGGATCGAAGCGGGTCAGCGCCTTGACCAGCCCCATGTTGCCCTCCTGCACTATCTCCAGAGGCCCGTAACCGAGGTGGAAGTACGGCTGGGCGATCTTCACCACGAAGCGCAGGTTCGAGGTGATGATCCTCTTGCCTGAATCGATGTCGCCCTGCTTGTACTTCCGTGCAAGGTCGAGCTCTTCTTCAGGCGTGAGGAGGGAGTAGTCCTTGATCTTCCGGGTGTAGTTCTCGAAATCCGAAGACGGATATCTGCTCCCCATAGACCCTCCCGAAAATGGGATAATTCACGATACTCCTTATCTTTCACAAAAGTCAAGGTAAAATTGTCTAAAATGCGTGACGCTTCTAATGATCAGTAAATCATGGGGGTTGAACATCGTTAATAATACATTATAAGATATAAATTACACACAATGAGTGCTCATTCATTATTCTCTCCTGTCGGGGCCGCGTTGTTCAGGACGAGTTTTTTCCTGTGCTGCCGGATATAGACGGCGAACACGACCGTCATCACCACGAGCACGCAGACGAGCGCCTGACGGGAATACCGCATCACCAGCTCCATGTTGTCGCCCACGAATTTCCCGATGTATGCAAGGATGGTCACCCAGATGGCGGATCCCAGCGCGGTATACCCGCAGAAGTGCCAGAGCTTCATGCGGGCGAGTCCGGCGGGGAAGGAGATGAAGTGGCGGATCCCCGGTATGAGCCTGCCGGTGAAGGTGCTGATCTCCCCGTGGGTGAGGAAAAAGGCATTCACCTTTTCGAACCGGTGCGGCGGAAAGAGCATGTACTTGCCGTACCGCATGAGCAGGGGCCTGCCCAGCCACAGCGCGAGCACGTAGTTGAAGAGCGCGCCCAGAATGCTCCCCGCAACGCCACAGATGATCACCGCGGTCATGTTCATGTCGCCCCTGGAAACAAGATACCCGGCCGGAGGGATGACCACTTCGCTGGGAATGGGGACGAAGGTGCTTTCCAGGAACATGAGCACCACAATGCCGGGGTATCCAAGCTGACCGATCTTTTCCACGAGCCACAGGATGATCTCTTCCATCGGATGATCATATAGGAGCAGGGAACTCATTGCAATAAATCATCCTGGAGGGTAAAGGAACCTTGTTCAAGCGACAGGACGGACAACAGGGGCCTGAGTGCATGGCGGACTGGGCGGGTGAGCTGAAGATCGATTCCATGGCGTACGGCGGCAGGGGCGTCGGCAGGAGGGCTGACGGCAAGGTGGTCTTCGTCCCTCAAGTCATACCGGGAGAGCTCGTGCGGGTGAGCATGGTCCGCGAGCACAGGGGGTATGTGGAGGCACGCCTGGACGAGGTCATCGAGGCATCCCCGCAGAGGGTACAGCCGGGGTGCCCCCACTTCCCCGCGTGCGGAGGGTGCGACTGGCAGCACATGGGCTACGACCTCCAGATCTCGGTCAAGAACGCCATTCTGCGGGAACAGGTCGAGGCAAAGGGGGTCATGCCCGCCAGGGTGGAGGAACCCGCGGCTTCACCCGGTGCCCTGGGGTACCGGTGCCATGCGACGCTTCGGTGCTCCCTCTCAGGCGCTTTCAAAGCGGGTTTCTACTCCAAGCAGTCCCATGCCCTCGTGCCCATCGAGCAATGCCCGGTGCTGAACGATACCTGCAACGGGACACTCCGCCGCATGAGGGAATTCCTCTCGGGGCATCCCTTCTCAGGGCTGGCCTGGATGGAGATCCATGCACCCCGGGACCATGCGCTGCTCCGCCTCGGTTTCCACAGGCCGCCAAAGAAGAGTGACATGGAACGCCTGCATGAACTGCAGCAGGCCCTGGGCCTCCAGGGGATTTCCGCGGTATTCCCCGGCGGCAGGCACACGGAATATGTCCTGGGCGGGGAGTTCTGCAGCTACGAGGTGCATGCCGCCGGCAGGACCCTGAGACTGAGAAGCGGGTTCGGAGCGTTTATCCAGGCGAACATGGCAGTGAACCGGTCCCTGGTGCTGCACGTGTGTGAGGCCCTGTCAGGGTCGGAAGAGCTCCTCGATCTCTACAGCGGTTCAGGCAACTTCAGCATCCCTCTGTCGCTGTGCGCCGGAAGGGTCATGGCCGTGGAGCATGAAGACCTGCTGGTGGAGGCCGGCATGGCCGCTGCCCGGGACAACGGCCGTGAAAACCTTCACTTCGTGATGGAAGACGCCTTCACCGCGGTACGGCGCCTAGCGGGGCAGGGCAGGCGCTTCCACGCAGTGGTGCTGGACCCCCCGCGGGAAGGGGCCAGGGAGATCCTGCCCGGCATCCTGCGCCTGCGCCCCCGCAAGATCGCCTACATCTCCTGCAATCCAAGTACCCTGGCAAGGGACCTGGCCATGCTCGCTGCAGGGGGGTACAGGGTGGCATCGCTGAGGCTCTTCGACATGTTCCCCCAGACCTTCCACATCGAGTCCGTGGCAGTGCTGGAAAAGGACTAGGGGTACATTCCCGCCCTGAAACCGTGAGGTTTTTCATCTGGACAAAGGATGAAACCGGCCTGTATATGTGACTTGATGAATGTAGGGCTCGTTTGCAAAGAGGGCAATCCCGAGGCCCTTGCGCTGTCCGGCCGGGTGATCCAGTGGATGCGGGACAATGCGCTGCCCTGCCTCATGGAGGACCACCTTGCCGCGCATCTCGGCGCCGAAAGGACACTGGACGTCTGGAAGAATGCGGACATCCTTGTCGTGGTGGGCGGTGACGGCACCATACTGCGGGCCGTCCGCATGTCCATTCCCCGCAGGATCCCAATCCTGGGAATCCACATGGGATATCTCGGCTTTCTCAGCGAGGTGACGGAGAACGAGTTCGTCGGTGCCCTCGAGGACATGAGGGCGGGGAAGTACACCCTGGACGAGCGCACCATGCTGGACGTGAGCCTGAACCGGGGCGACACCGTGGTGGCTTCCCAGTACGTGCTGAACGACCTGGTCATCAACAAGGGTGCACTGGCGCGGATCATCGACATCGAGGTCTGGACCGACAACGCCTTCATCACCGCGTACCGGGCGGACGGCCTCATCGTGTCCACCCCCACAGGTTCCACGGCATATAACCTGGCCGCCGGGGGGCCCATCGTGCATCCCCACGTGGGCGCCCTGATCCTGAACCCCATCTGTCCCCACGTGCTCTCCAACAGGAGCATCGTGCTGCCGGATTCCCAGGAGGTGATCGTGGTGGTGAAGTCGGGCAGGGAGTCCGACCACATCTACCTCACCCTGGACGGCCAGATGGGATACCCCCTCCTTGCGGGCGACCGGATCCGGGTTAAACGGGGGGCCATGAGGGCCGTCATGGTGCGCTTCCCCCAGAGGACCTACTTCGAGATCCTCCGCAGCAAGCTGAAGTGGCAGGAACGATGATCGAATTTCTCAGGATATCTTCCATGGCCATCTTCGACGAGATCGAGGTGGAGTTTCCACGGGGACTCACCTGCATCACGGGCGAGACCGGTGCCGGGAAGTCCCTCGTCCTCGACGCCCTGACCCTGCTCATGGGCGCCCGGGCAGGCCGCGAGCTGGTGCGGCCCGGGAGCGAAAAGACCACCATCGAGGCGCTGGTGAACGTGTCCGGACGAGAGACGGTGCTCAGGCGGGAGATCTATGCCTCCGGTGGCAACCGGTGCTACGTGGACAACAGGCTCACCACGGCCGCCGGCCTGGCGGAACTGTCCTCCGGCATCATACATATCTACGGCCAGCACGAGTACCAGGACCTCCTGAACCCGAGGCAGCACATGAAGATCCTGGAGGACTATGCAGGTCTCAGCCGGGACCGGGTGGAGGGCTGTCATGATGACTACATCCGGGCCCGGGATCAGCTCGAGGCCCTTCAGGCACAGATCAGGGCCGCTGCCGAGGAAAGGGAGTACCTCGAGCACTGCATGGAGGAGCTCGCTGCCATGCCCCTGGAGGAGGGGCTGGAGGACCGTCTCAGTGCCGAGCTGCAGACGGCCAGGAGGGCCACTGAGCTCAGGGAGTCGACCCTGGCGCTGGTGGAGATGATCTATTCCGGCACCCCGTCCATGAACGACCTCGGCGGCCAGGCGCGGAAGCTGCTCTCCAGCATAGCCCGCCACGACCCCGCTCTGGAACCGCTGGTTCTGGTCATGGAAGGCATCATCGCCCAGCTCGGCGATATCAATGCCGGGCTCAGGCGAAGGATGGACGCCTATGAGATCGACCCTGAGCAGGTCCGGCTCCTGGAGGATCGCCTCCATGCCCTGCGCGATCTGAAGAGGAAGCACCGCACCGATGAGGCGGGGCTGATCCTGCTGGGCACGGAGATCGGCCGGAAGCTCGCTCTGCTGGACGCATCGGAGCAGAGCACCATCTCCGCCGGGGCGCTGGTGACCGAGGCCCTGGAGCGCTACCGGGAAGCGGCGAAGACCTTCCTGGCGGCACGGGCCCGGGCGGCTGCCAAGCTGTGCAGGGCCATCACAAAAGACCTTGCCGAGCTCGGCATGCCGGGCACCGACTTCCGGGTGGAGCAGGCCGACCCCCGGGATCTGGACAGTTCATTCCCCGGTCAGGACGCTCGGGCCGCCGCCCCGGGCGCGTTGCTCAAGGGTGAGTTCCTCATCTCCACCAACGTGGGTCAGAACGTGCTCCCCCTTGCAAAGATAGCCTCGGGTGGAGAGCTGAGCCGGATCATGCTGGCCATCAAGGCCAGGCAGAACACCTCCACCGAAGCTACACTGATCTTCGACGAGGTGGATGCAGGCATCAGCGGGCAGACGGCCATCGCCATCGCTGCGAAGCTGAAGGACCTGTCCCTTCGCGCCCAGGCCATCGTGGTGACGCACCTGCATCAGGTGGCCAGTGTTGCAGACGCGCACTTCGTCATCACCAAGACCGTCCGGGGCAGGACCACCTCGTCCACACTCACACGCCTCACGGGTTCCGAGCGGGTCATGGAACTTGCCCGGATGATGGGCGGCGACTCGCCGAGCCTCACCGTGATCGAGCACGCCCGAGAGCTGGTGGGCTCCCACGAGGCCGGACGGCCGAGGGAGCACTAGAAGATCATTTATATTTGACTTTTCAGGGGTTCAATGGTCTATGGAGGGAAATCAACCGGGACAGCAAAGGTGCCATGATACGAAAACCGTCCATTGCCGAGGCAGAGCAGATCAAGGGACTCATCGATCCCTTCGTGAAGGAGGGACTGCTCCTCCCGAGATCGCTCCACTCCCTGTACACCACCATCAGGGACTTCTGGGTGGAGTGCTCCGGGGAGGGGAACGGTGAATTGACCGGGTGCGGGGCCCTGCATATCTCCTGGGCCGACCTGGCGGAGATACGGACCCTTGCCGTGAGGAAGGACCTCCAGGGCAGGGGAAACGGCAGGGCCTTGGTCCAGGCCTGCCTCGAAGAGGCCAGGAGACTCGGCGTGCACCGGGTGTTCACCCTCACCTTCGCCCCGGAGTTCTTCAGGAAGGTCGGGTTTATCGAGGTGGACAAGGCCACGCTCCCCAACAAGATCTGGGCCGACTGCATCCATTGCCAGTATTTTCCAGACTGCCGGGAGATCGCCCTGATCCACGACCTGTAGAGGTGTGCATGCACGTGTCCGAGACCATGGAGAAGGCGTCCGCGCTCTTGATGAGGAGGTCCATCAGCGACTTCGAGGTGTACGGGATCGCCTCGGACACCATCCGGGCCGAGTCCAAGCACGGCGAGGCGGACTTCCTCACCCGTTCCCGGGAGACCGGCATCAGCATCCGCGTGCTCGTGGACGGTGCCATGGGGTTCTCCTACGGGAAGGAGGCGGATGATGCCCTCGTGGATGCCGCCCTCACCTCTGCACGGTACCAGTTCACTGACGGCCACAACCGGTTCCCCGCGGAACCGGGCCGCTATCCCCCTGCATCTGACCCTGACGCCGGTATAGAGTCACTGGATGCGGACGGCTGCATACGTAGGGCCGTGCAGCTGGAGACCACGGCACGGGACGCGGATCCCAGGGTGGAGCATATCCGCAAGGCATCCTTCACACGCTCGTGCGCCGAGGTCCACGTGCTGAACTCCCACGGCATCCGGTCCGCCTACAGGACCGGTTCGGTATCCTGCTCCCTTATGGTCACGCTCAGGCACGACGATGACGTGCAGTCCGGGTATGACTTTGACTTCAGCCACGCCCTGTCCGGGTTCGACGTGGACAGGGTGGCCAGGTCGGCGGTGACGCGCGCCGCCCGACTCATCGGGGCGCGCAGGTTCATGACCGCCCGTGTCCCGGTGCTCTTCGACCGGACGAGCACGGCGGAGATCCTGGAGTTCATCTCAGACGCCTTTCTCGGCGAGAACGTCATGAAGGGCAAGTCAGCACTGGCGGACAAGCTGGGCACACAGTGCTTCTCAGAAACCATAACCATCGCCGACAACCCCCTCCACCCCCTTTCCGCCGACGCATGCCCCTTTGACGGCGAAGGAGTGGCCTCCCGGAACACGGTTCTGGTGGCCAACGGTACCGTGCAGGCCTTTCTCTACGACACCTATTGGGCCGGGTGCGCCGGGACCGGCTCCACCGGCAATTCCGTGAGGGGGGGCTACCGGTCGTGGCCGTCCCTGGGAATCCGCCATTTCTCCCTGGAGCCATGCAGTGAGCCGATCTCCAGGGTTCTTGAAGATCTGCCCCTGGTGCTCAAAGTCACGGACATCATGGGCATGCACACGGCCAACCCCATTACCGGGGAGCTCTCCGTGGGCATCAACGGCATCGTGCTCGAAAGGGGCGTGCCTGCCTATCCGGTGCGCGAGGCGGCGCTGTCGGGCAACGTCTACGAGATGCTGCGCAGGGTCACGGCGGTGGGCGACGAACCGCGAGGGTTCGGACATGTGCTCTGCCCTTCGCTCCTCATCGACCAGGTGGACATCAGTTCACAGTGACATCCGTGCACCCATGCTGCCGGCCAGGGCAAGATACCGGTTGAAAAGATGGCGGCCGCTGTTCTATGGTGCTGGCCACAACAATCATCGCATCACGCACTGACAGGGGCTTTGAACCATGATTGGATGGCTGATCAAGATATTCGGATCGAAGAACGAGCGAGAGCTGAAACGGCTTGCGCCCATGGTGGACAGGATCAACGCCCTGGAGGACGCCATGCGTGCCAGGAGCGATGCGGAGCTCAAGGCCATGACTCCCGCATTCAGGGACAGGGTCGACGCGGGTGCAAGCCTGGATGAGCTGCTCCCCGAGGCCTTCGCCACGGTGCGTGAGGTGTCCCGCCGGACGCTGGGCATGCGGCCCTTCGACGTGCAGCTCCTGGGCGGCATGGTGCTCCACCAGGGGAAGATTGCCGAGATGAAGACCGGCGAAGGAAAAACCCTGGTGGCCACCATGCCCGTGTACCTGAATGCGCTGGCGGGCAGGGGGGTGCATGTGGTCACGGTGAACGACTACCTGGCCCGCAGGGACGCGGAGTGGATGGGGGCCATCTACAGGTTTCTGGGCCTGGAGGTGGGGGTCATCGTGCACGGCCTGGACGACTCGCAGCGCAAGAAGAACTACCAGGCCGACATAACCTACGGTACCAACAACGAGTTCGGCTTCGACTTCCTGCGGGACAACATGAAGTTCTCCCTGCAGGACTACGTGCAGAGGGACTTCTACTACGCCATCGTGGACGAGGTGGACTCCATCCTCATCGACGAGGCGCGTACCCCGCTCATCATCTCGGGCCCGGCCGAGGAATCCACGTCCAAGTACTACGACGCCAACAACGCGGTCATCGATCTTCTGAGGCGCTCCAACGCTGGGGACATGTACACCAAGGACGAGAAGGCAAACAGCGTCATGCTCACCGAGGAGGGCATCGATTTCCTCCAGAAACGCCTCGGCAAGGCCAACCTCTACGACCCCGCCGAGTTCGAGACCGTGCACCACCTCAACCAGGCCCTTCGGGCGCACCTGCTCTTCACCCGCGACATCCATTACGTGGTGAAGGATGCCGAGGTGGTCATCGTGGACGAGTTCACGGGCCGGCTCATGCCGGGCAGGCGCTATTCCGAGGGCCTGCACCAGGCCCTGGAGGCCAAGGAGGGCGTGAAGGTGGCCAACGAGAACCAGACGCTCGCCTCCATCACCTTCCAGAACTACTTCCGCATGTACGAGAAGCTCGCGGGCATGACCGGCACCGCGGAGACCGAGGCCCTGGAGTTCAAGAACATCTACGGCCTCGAGGTGATGGTGATCCCGCCGAACCTGACCATGATCAGGAAGGACCACCCGGACGTGATCTACAAGACGGAGAAGGAGAAGTACAATGCCGTCATCGAACAGATCGCGGCGTGTGCGGAAAAGGGCCAGCCGGTCCTGGTGGGAACGAGTTCCATCGAGAACTCGGAGAAGGTCTCAGCCCTGCTCAAGCGTAAGGGGGTGGCGCACAACGTGCTGAACGCAAAGCACCACGAGCGTGAGGCAGAGATCGTTGCCCAGGCGGGCAGGAAGGGCGCGGTGACCATCGCCACCAACATGGCGGGCAGGGGCACGGACATCAAGCTCGGCGGCAACCCCGAGTTCCTGGCAAGGCAGCGGATGAGCCCCGAAGACGAGGGGTACGCGGAGATCCTCAATAAATACACAGCTCAGACCGAGAAAGAGCACCAGGAAGTGGTGGACGTGGGAGGCCTGTTCATCCTTGGTACGGAGCGTCATGAGAGCAGGCGTATCGACAACCAGCTGCGGGGACGCTCGGGCAGGCAGGGAGACCCCGGCGAGTCGCGGTTCTACCTGAGCCTCGAGGACAACCTCATGCGCATCTTCGGGTCCGAACGCATCGCCATGATCATGGACAAGCTCGGGGTGGAGGAGGGCGAACCCATCGAGCACAAGCTCATCAGCAAGAGCATAGAGGGGGCGCAGAAGAAGGTGGAGGGCAGGAACTTCGAGATCCGCAAGCACCTCCTGGAATATGACGACGTGATGAACAAGCAACGCGAGGTCATCTACGACCAGCGCAAACGGATCCTGTCCGAGGAGAACCTCAAGGGCCTCGTTGAGGAGATGCTGGACGAGGTGCTGGAAGACGCCATCGAGACCTACATCCCCCGGAAGGGTTCCCTGGAGCAGTGGGACGTGGAGGGGTTCAGGAATTGGCTGAGGAACACCCTGGACATCGGCATGGACATCCAGGCAGGCAAGGGAACGAACCGGGAGGAGCTGTACGGGACCATCCGCACCACCATCATGGCCCACTATGACAGACGGGAGCAGGAGTTCTCCCCCGAGGTGATGCGCATGGTGGAGCGCCACTTCCTGCTGCTCACCCTGGACACCCTCTGGAAAGACCACCTCCTGTCCATGGACCACCTCAAGGACGGTATCGGTCTGAGGGGCTACGGCCAGAAGAACCCCCTGCGCGAGTACCAGCGGGAGGGCTTCGACCTGTTCCTGAACACCCTGACCAGGGTCCGCGAGCTCTCCCTGGAACGGCTTTTCAAGGTGCAGATCCAGCGCCAGGAGGACGTGGAGAAGGTCTCCCAGCAGGAGCGCAGGCAGCGGATGCACATGGGTCGAGGGCCGGGTGAGAAGCCGCCCACCGTGAAGCGTGACGGCAGGAAGGTGGGCAGGAACGATCCGTGCCCCTGCGGATCGGGCAAGAAATACAAGCAGTGCTGCGGGGCCCAGACATGATACCGAAAGGATTCAGCTTTTCCGCCATCAATGCGGGGATCAAGTCCAGGGAGTACAAGGGGCTCGACCTGGGGCTCATCGCCTGTTCCACCGAGGCCGTGCTCTCCGGTGTCTTCACGAGGAACCAGGTGAAGGCGGCCCCGGTGATCATCGGCATGGAGCAGGTGAAGAAGGGATCCGCCAGGGCCGTGCTCGCGAATGCCGGCAACGCGAACGCCTGCACGGGCCAGATGGGCATTACGGATGCCCGTTCCATGATGGATGCCGTGGCCCGGGAGCTCAAGGTGAGATCCGAGGAGGTGGTTCCCATGTCCACGGGCACCATCGGGGTGAACATGCCAACGGAGCGGATCATCCCCGAGATCCCGCGCCTGGTGAAGGGGCTCGGCAGCGCTCCGGAAGTCTTTGCCAGGTCCATCATGACCACGGACACGGTCCCCAAGATGGTGTCCAGGCGGGTAGGGGGGGCATGCGTGCTGGGGTTCGCCAAGGGCGCCGGCATGATAGCCCCGAACATGGCCACCACCTTGGCAGTGGTGCTCACCGATGCCCTGATAGACAAACAAGAGCTTGATAATATTATAAAAAATACAATCAACCACACCTTCAACGCCATCACCATCGACGGCGACATGTCCACCAACGACACGCTCATCGCCCTGGCATCGGGCCTCGTGGAGGCCGATTCCATCGAGCTCAGGTATGCGGTGAACAGTGTTATCGAGGAGCTGGCCCACATGATCGTCAAAGACGGCGAAGGGGCCACCAGGTTCGTCACCGTGAAGGTGTCCGGAACGAGCAATGACCGGGACGCCAGGACCGTGGCCATGTCCGTGGCCAACTCGCTCCTGGTGAAGACAGCGCTCTTCGGCGCCGATCCCAACTGGGGCCGCATCGTGGCCGCGGTGGGGTACTCGGGTGTTCCCGTGGAGCCCCGGGACATCACGGTGAAGATACAGGGCCTCGAGGTGGTGGATGGAGGTGTGCAGTCCAGGTCCTTCACCGAGACGTCGCTGCACGAGGCGCTGGAAGGCAGCGAGATCACCATCGACATCGTCGTTGGCCCCGGACAGGGACGGTTCACCGTGTGGACCACGGACCTGTCCTACAAGTACGTGGAGATCAACGCCCAGTACCGAACCTGAACAGGGCGGTCTCGACCCTCTTTTCTCCCACGCCGTGACGAAAGATTTGAGATCCTGCCGCACCAATATGACCGATAATATATGTTATGTTAAATAATGGACATGGGTAGTCCCGCCCGCCTTCAACCCCCTGGTAAGCACCGCCTCCGTTTTATGAAAGCCTTGGAGATACCGAAGTCGTCGATCCTGCGAAGAGGGTCCCATGGTACAGTGGAGAGAGATGATGGAACACCTTGCCTGTGGCCGAAAAATGCACTGTGGCGCAAATGGTGATGATAAGCCTGTAAAAGAGCTATCAGAGCCGATTTGAGAGGAGCAGGAGAAAGGCATACCCACGCCCTGAGTGATATGGTACTATCCGTTGAACAGGGATACGCAAATCGGGGGGAATTGTTCATGCCCCCTCCCCTTTGTTTCGTTCAAGGAACCAGGGCGTCAGAATGCAAGGAACCCGGACACACGAGTATGATGTCGTCATAGCAGGATGCGGACCTGCCGGTGCCACTGCGGGTGCACTCCTCGCCCGTTCCGGCGCCAACGTGGCCCTCATGGACCGGTGCACGTTCCCCAGGCCCAAGCTCTGCGGTGGCCTGCTGTCCGGAAAGACCATCGCGCTCCTCGGGCACCTGTTCGGCGAGAACCCTGAAACCCTCTCAGCAGGTGGCATCATAGACTTCATATCCCGGGAGTATTCCATACACTGGAAGGATCGTCCCCTGGTGCGGCAGGCCTCGGAGGTCCCGTTCACCCTGGTGGAGAGGGGCGTCTATGACCGCTTTCTCCTGGGAAAGGCACGATCCGCAGGGGCCGTGATCATGGAGGGACATGCTGTTACCCGGGTGGATGCAGATACAAACGAGGTGTTCACATCAACGGGCATGAGGCTGAGGGCGCGGTTCATCATCGGCGCGGACGGTTGCCACAGCGTGGTGAGAAGATCCTTTCCCATGCATCGCGTACAGCAGGGAGAATGCTCGGCGAACATGGCCGTGGGCATGGAGGTGGCCATTCCCAGGACCTCTGGCGTGAAGGACATGGATCATCCCAGGGTTTACCTGGGGTACGTGGACTGGGGATATGCATGGGTCTTTCCCAACACCAGGTGCATCATCGCGGGACTCGGCGGGCTTGTTCATAAAAATAAACGTAAATTCAAAGATATATTTGCATCATTCCTCTCCGACTGTGGCCTCATATCCCGCCCTGAAGAAGTACGGCGGCTCCGGGTGCAGGGGCATCCCATACCCTATGGAAACGAAATGCATAACCCGGTGTACAAGGACCTTCTCCTTGTGGGAGATGCGGCAGGCCTAGCGGACCCCATCACCGGTGAGGGCATCTACCACGCCCAGAAGAGCGCCGAGATGGCCGCGCAGAGCATTCTGCAGGCCCTCGGAACAGGAACGCACCCGCTGGCAACCTACCCGTCCCTGCTCAGGAAGGAGCTCCTGGCTGACCTCGTGTATGCAAAGGCGCTCAGGGTCATCGTGTTCAATGCGCTGAAGTCCCTGCCGCCCCGCCTCATCGGATGTCTGGTGGCCAGGGCTCACCGGGTGGCTCTCGGGGTCATCCACGGGACCAGGGGGTATCCGTTCACGACCAGGTCCCCGCAGACACGCCCGGAGGGGGGTTCATGACCTGCATCCGGACATTGTTCAGGAGGTGTACTGATGAAGATGTCACAGCACATGGTCTTTGAAAACCCGGGAGAGCACAACACGAACGACTGCATCGAGGCGGTGCGGCAGTATGTGGGTGAGAAGGGCCTGACCCCCGTGGTGGTGGCCTCCACCACGGGTCGGACTGCCATGGCCTTCTGCCGGGCGCTGCGGACCTCCCCTGCCCGCATGGTGGTGGTGACCCACAGCGTGGGCTTCAAGGAGCCGAACAGGGACGAGTTCGACCGGGAGGCGCGGAGGTTCCTCGCCGCCGAGGGCGTGCCGGTGCACACCGGGACCATCCTGACCCACTCCCTGGAAAAGTCCTTCATGGACGACTTCAGGGGCGTCTACCCCGGTGCCATCATAGCCGGCGCGCTGCGCCGTTTCGGCGAGGGGGCCAAGGTGGCCCTGGAGATTGTCATGGAGGCCTGCGATGCCGGCCTCATCCCCGAGGATGCAGAGGTCCTGGCCGTGGGCGGGACCGGCTACGGCGCGGACACGGTCCTGCTCGTCAAGGCAAAGCCTTCCAAGCGTTTCCTCATGCTGCAGGTCCTGGACATCCTCGCCCTGCCACGGGGCAGGGCCACATAATGCCCGAGTGACCCGTCATGGCGGCGGCCGGCCCGAATCCCGCCCCGGCGGGTCCGGACAGGGTTCGGCAGGGGGTTCGAGCGTCGTGACGGCCGCGTCCGGTAATGTGGTGAGGACAACCTCGGGCTGGTCCGCGATGTGTACCGTGACACCGGCCATTGCAGCCCCGCCCCTGCCCACCACCGTGATGACGTATGTGGTGGTCTGCTCGGGGGACACCTCTCTGCTCCCGTGCACCGGCACATCGCCGATCCCGTTGTCCACCGATGCGGTTTCTGCATGCTCCGAGGTCCAGGAGAGCAGGGTCGCCATCCCCTGTGCGAGTTCACAGGGCACTGCCGTGATGGTCACCGAGGGTCTCGGGTGAACCGTCACGGTCACCGCTTCCGTGGCCGTGCCCAGGGCGCCTGTTGCCGTGATGGTGTAGGTGGTGGTCTTAACGAGGTGCACCACGATGGATCCACCGGGAGACACCTCGCCGATGCCCTGGTCGATGGTCACCACCTGCGCACGGGACGTGTTCCACTCGAGGAGGGCGGGTTCACCCGGGACCAGGGAATCAGGCCCTACTCGGATCCGGGCCAGGGTGCGCGGCAGGACCTCCACTGCCACCGACTGCGACACCGTGCCGCCCGGTCCCGTGGCGGTGACGGTATAGAGGGTGGACTCTGCCGGTGTTATGAACAGTTCGCCCGAGGGCATGACCTCGCCGATGCCCTGGTCGATGCTCACCGAGTCGGCGTTGCGGGAAGCCCACATGATCGCGGTGGTTTCTCCCGAATGCAGGGTGGTCCGCACGACGTCCACGTCCACCACGGGCGGCTCATGCACCAGGGCAACGGCCGTTGCCGTGGTGGTCCCGCCCCGGCCCTGGGCCGTCATGGTGATGGTGGTGGTGGATTGGGGATAGATCATGAGCGTTCCCGAAAGCCCCACCTCGCCGATGCCGTGGTCCACCACGAGGCTCCGGGCACGCTCCGACTTCCATACGAGGGAGCATGCCTCGCCCGGCAGCACGGCCGCCGGATTGACCTGTACACTCACCGCGGGGGCCAGGCTCTTCCGCACCGCCACCGTGGTGGCCGCCGCAGCGATGCCCCCGGTGTAGTCCGTCACGGTGAGGGTGAGCCGGTAGGTTCCCTCACGGGCATAGGTGTGTGTGGGCAGGACGCCGGTGTCATGGTGGCCGTCGCCGAAGTCCCACTCATAGGAGAGCTGCGCTCCGTCAGGGTCATGGGAACCCGAGCCGTCCAGGACGATTTCCTGGCCTTCCTCCGTGGTATAGGGCCCTCCGGGATCTGCCACAGGGGTCTTGTTGGGATCGACGAGATCGTTCACCTCCACGACGAAGGTCTGGGTGACCGCATACCCCTTCTTGTCCCTCACCCGCACCGTGACCTCGTAGTCGCCGGCGGACCTGGGCATCCACTGGATGAGGCCCGTGCCCTCGTCGATGACCATGCCCTCCTGGGGGAAGTCCAGGGAATATGACAGCGCATCTTCCTGTACGTCCACGGCAAGAATATCATAGGTGTACGGCAATCCTGTCTGAGCGGTGGTGACGGGGGTGGAGCAGATGATCGGGGCATGGTTCCACCGGGGGATGACGGTGTGCGGACAGGCCGCACGGATGCTTGAAAAGGACCATTGACCCTTGGAGAGAACGGCTGCAACGTAGAGATACGGGGTGTGCGCCGGAGGGGAATCAGAGTAGACCCGGGTGTCGGGGCCGGCCTGGGCGATCTTTTTCCATGCCGAAGGGTCGACTGCCGGTGCGCGATAAATGTCGAAACGCTGGGCATCCGGGATCCGGGGGAGTTCCAGGTCAACCCTGTGGCGCCGGGAATGCGCGCGCAGGGTCCAGGCGGGTTCCACCCGGACCTGGCAGGTCAGCGGGTCCGATCGCTGCCTTCCATCAAAGGTGATCAGGGTCAGGGCATGGATGCCCTCGGGGATGGCTGCGTCCGGGGTCGGGCCCGAGACCGGGGGCATGGGGCCGAACCATTTGTAGGACACTGGCTCCCCTTCGATACCATCGAACAGGGTGGTGTCCAGCGGCGTGTCCGATCCCATGGGGAGGTTCTTGAGAAAGACGACACTATCCCCGTTGTCCTGGGGGTGCGCCGATGCGGTCGCCATGGATCCCAGCGAGATCAGTACAGTGCCCATCATGATGAGCACATAGCAGCAGGCAATCACCCCGGCGAACCCCATGCAGAACAGCACGTACAGCGGTGGCCGTGGAATCCCTTGACCCTTGAGTATACCCTCCTCCAAACCGCCCCCAATGGTGACGGGGGAAAGAACAGGATGCTTCCCCAAGGGATGCAAGAATCATACGAGCACTCGGCATACGGCAAATCAAGGGGTTACCCGTGAAGCAGAGGGACGACCCATGCCGTTAGGGAAAGGATTGTTCACGCAAAGGGAAATTCCGTTCCCTCGCGTGAAGATACTGAACGGCGCGGAAGGAAGGAAAAATATCCGGACTAACCGGAGCGGTGCATGGTCGTGCGGTGTTCCACAGGCATGTCAGATCCAGGAGACGAAGATCAGGAGGGAATAAACCACGATGCAGACTGCGAAGACTGTTCTCATCCGTGCATGCTCCTCATGGAGA
>CAZNGL010000008.1:0-43543 GCA_964572405.1 uncultured Bacteriovoracaceae bacterium | reverse complement strand
AAGGAGGTATCTCATGAAACCCATCGGCCCCCTCATGTGGGAACACCGGCTCATCGAACAGATCATCCCCCTCATGCTCAGGGAGATCGACGCCGTCCGCAGCAACGAACGGGCGGACGTCGTGTTCATCGACCGGGCCGTGGACTTCTTCAGGACCTATGCCGACCGGACGCACCACGGCAAGGAGGAGGACATTCTCTTCGAGGAGCTCGTGAAGAAGCCCCTCTCGGCGGACTACGCACGGATCATGGCCGAGCTTCAGGACGAGCATGTCCGCGCCAGGGGGCATGTGCGGGCACTCGTCGAGGCAAAGCAGGCATTCATGAACGGTGACGGGCAGGCAACCCAGACGATCGTTGCCTGCATGAAGGACCTGGTGGGCCTGTACCCGGGTCATATCGAGAAGGAGGACAAGGCCTTCTTCTTCCCGGTCATGGAGTACTTCACCCGGGAGGAGCAGGACAGGATGCTCCGGCGCTTCTTCGAGTTCGACCGGAAGATGATCCACGAGAAGTACCAGAACATCATGGAAGGCATGGGCGCGAAGGTGAAGCGGTGGTAGCCCGGGGAGAGAGCGCGTGCTAGAGCGGGGATGACGCCGGCATCATGCGGGTGGTGGGTGCGAGCGCCGGGGTGCCGGCTCCGGCGGCCGGCCCGGAGGAAGCGTCTGCATAACCTGTCCCCACGTCGATGGTCATGGGCTTCATCATGGTGGCCGCATCATAGCCGTTGTAATGGTCATCGGTGCGCATCCTCACCCTGACGTTGGTGATCTCCAGGTGGGTGATCCCGATATAGCCGCCCGTTGTCTCGATGTTCCAGGGGTTGTTCGGGCCCTGGCCGAGGCCGTCCCGGTCACCCCAGGCAAGGGTGTCCACGGTGATGTCCATGGAGAGGTCAGGGACGATGTTGATGCCCGAGCGGGAGGTGATCGACGAGAGTTCCTCGTCGGTGAGCAGGGTCATGGCAGGGCTGGACAGCGGGATGAGGGAGACGACGCACAAGACAAGACATCCATGCAGCAGCTTCACCAAATGAAATCCTTTTCCATGTCCTGTGCTGTCATGCACCGTATCGGCTCCAGGCACGTGTGCTTTGTTGCCAAGTATAACCCCATTGCCACCCCATGGCAAGGGTGACCGTGGCCGGTCACCGTCCTTGATCCTGCGCCAGCCGTGCAATGGCCGATGCCATCCGCTCCGGTGCGCCGGGGTTCCGGTCAAGATAGGCCTTGGACAGGTAGATGCCCAGCGGAGACTCGAACAGGACGACCCTGCGGTATTTCTCAGATGACGCCCGGTTCTCTGAAAGGGCCTGCTCGAAGTCAGGTTCAGGGATCAGGATGCTGTTTACCTTCCTGTTGTCCAGCATGGTGAGCAGTGCGGCGGTTGACGCCGGAATGCCCGTTACGCGGTATCCCTTGTCCCTGAGCCACTGCAGGGTCCTCGAGTTCTGGAGTGAACCTGAACGCGCATAGGGTTTGAAGGACGGCAGGGAAGGGTTGAAGGTGCTCTCGGCAAGGAGGTACCAGCACCAGCGGTACGTCACCACAGGACCGAAATACGATGCGAATGCATCGCGGTCCGAAGACTTTATGACAGGAAAGAAGCCATCCGCCCTTTCTTTCCGTGTCTCTGCCTCGGCAAACCCCGTGCTCGAGACCAGGATGAACGAGCAGGGTATCCCGGCATCCTTCATGACCTGGTGGAGGCGATCCATGCCCGCTCCCTGCAGGGTGCCGTCCGCCTCGTGGGTGTAGGGCCTGAATTCGGTCACCAGGAAGCGCACTTCTTCGAAGGCATGGACCATGCCTGCATGGAGAAGGAGTAGAAAGACGATCGTGTACAGGACCCTGATGAAATGCATACCCATGTGAGATTATAGTGTGCGACGGGGAAAAGACAAGATGGGGTATGTGCCGGGGATCGGATATGCCGCATGCCGTATTCCATGGAAAGGTTCCGCAGTCCTGCCTGAAAATGCCCTTGACAAAACTGACCAATTAGTTTAACCAAATGGTTGGTTAAAAGGGGGAGGCCATGCAGGAAAGGAAGCGGAACAAGGGTCCGGACACCCTGGAAAGGATGCTCGCGGCAGCCAAGGACGAGTTTGCGGACAAGGGCTTTGCAGGGGCCCGCATGGATGCCATTGCCCGCAGGGCCGGGGTGAACAAGGCCACGATCTACTACCACATCGGAGACAAGAAGGCACTGTATGCCACGGTCATCCACGATATCATCGGGACGGCCTCCCTGTCCCTGAATGATGCGGTGAAGGATCTTTCAACGCCGGAGGAAAAGATCCGCACGTACATCGCCATCCTGGCAAGGACCTTTGACGAAAATCCCCAGATGCCGCGGATCATGATGCGTGAGATCGCCTCCGGTGGAAAGGACATACCCGACGTTTTTTTCCAGGACCTCTCCACCATCCTGGCCACCCTCACCTCGATCATCGAGGAGGGTGCTGCCGCAGGCCGCTTCACGCCCAGCCAGCCGCTGCTCGTCCATTTTATGACCCTCGGCGCCACCATCATATACAAGATCTTCGCCTCCGTGCTCCTGGCGGGCCGACAGGGCACGGATGGCCTGCCTGACCTGCGTCCCATGGTTTCAGGAACGGTGACTGAAGAGATCGAGCGGCTCATCCTGAAGGCCCTCGAAACCTGATACAGGAGGTGGAAGTGAAGAAGCGCCTGATCATCATCCTCTTCATCGCCCTGTTCGCAGGCGTCAGCCTGATCGTGTACCTTGCGCAGCTCCGGGGAAAGAACGGAGAGATGTATTACTCGGGGACCATCGAGGCTACCAGTTCCAACCTTGCATTTCAGGCCGCTGGCAGGGTGAGCGCCGTCCACGCGAGGGAAGGCCTCACGGCAAGGCAGGGAGAGGTCCTGGCCGAGCTCGATGCGTCGGAGCTCCAGGCACGCTGCGACCAAGCGGCGTCGAACCTTGACAGGGCCCTGCGGGTTCAGGAACAGGCAGAGGCGGCCCTTGCCATTTTCAGGACCAACCTGCCCGCCGATGTGGAGCGGGCAAGGGCGGGCCTGAAGGTTGCCCAGGACACCCATGACGAGGCTCAGCGGGACGAGAGGCGTTACGAGTCCCTGTATACGCGGGGAGTGGTGGCCCTCAGGGAGCGGGATGCGGTGAGGCTCGCCTACGAGAACGCCCGCTCGCGGCTTGATGAGGCCAGGTCGGCCTTGAACCAGGCAAAGGGGAATCTCATGAAAATAGAGGCGGCAAGGGCAGACCTCGAGGCGGCGAAGGCCCAGGTGAGGGTGGCCAGTGCGGCCCTCGACCAGGCGCGGATACAGCTCGGCTATGCCCGTCTCGTCGCCCCCTTCTCCGGCACCATCACCGGCAGGAACGTGGAGCCCGGCGAGGTGGTGAGCGTGGGACGCGAGGTAATCACCCTGGCAGACCTCTCCCGCGTGGACCTGAAGATCTTCGTGGACGAGACCAGTATCGGCAGGGTCAGACCGGGCCAGAAGGTGGAGGTGAAGGTGGATACCTTCCCGGACAAGGTGTATCAGGGCATGGTGAGCTACATCTCGCCCGAGGCAGAGTTCACGCCCAAGATCATCCAGACCACGAAGGAGCGGGTGAAGCTCGTGTACCTGGTCAAGGTGGCCATCGACAACCCCCTCGGGGAGCTCAAGACAGGGATGCCTGCTGATGCCTATCTCAGATGACCCCTATATCGTGGTGGACGACGTGTCCATGAGCTTCGGCGACACCGAGGCGCTGGGCGGCGTGAGCCTGCGGGTGGAAAGAGGGACCGTCTTCGGCCTGGTGGGCTCGGACGGCGCCGGCAAGTCGACCCTGCTCAGGGCGGTTGCCACCATGATCAGACCCACCCGGGGGAACATCACCATCAAGGGGTTCGACGTGAGCCGGCAGCGGTGGAAGGTGAAGCCCCTCATAGGGTACATGCCCCAGCGCTTCGGCCTCTATCAGGACCTCACGGTGGAGGAGAACATGGACTTCTTCCTGGACATCTTCGGCATCGTGGGCCGCGAGCGCGCCAGGAGGAAGGAGAAATACCTCGGCTTCTCCAACCTGCTTCCCTACCTTGACCGCCAGGCCGGAGCCCTCTCGGGGGGTATGAAGCAGAAGCTGGGGCTCGCCTGCGTGCTCGTCCACGAGCCCGAGGCCCTGATCCTTGACGAACCCACCAACGGGGTGGACCCGGTCTCCCGCCAGGAGTTCTGGGACATCCTCCTGCAGATGCGCGGTGCAGGCATGACCATCATGGTGTCCACCGCATACCTGGACGAGGGCCAGCGCTGCGACCGCGTGGGGCTCATGCACAAGTCCAGGCTCATCGCCGAGGATTCCCCGGTGAGGATCAGCGCCGGGTACCCGAACCTCGAAGAGGCCATGATCGGGCTTCTGATGAAGGAAGACAGCGAGCTTGCCCATGACACCTTCAAGCGATGACGCCATCTTAGTACAGGAGCTGGTGAAGCGCTTCGGCGAGTTCGAGGCCGTGAAGGGCATCACCTTTTCCGTCCGGAGGGGGGAGATCTTCGGGTTCCTGGGCAGCAACGGGAGCGGAAAGTCCACCACCATCCGGATGCTGTGCGGCATCATCGCGCCAACCTCGGGCAGTGCCCGGGTGGCAGGGTACGACATAGAATCCCAATCCGAGGAGGTCAAGCATTCCATCGGGTACATGTCCCAGAAGTTCTCGCTCTACGAGGACCTTACCCCCTTCGAGAACATCCGGTTCTACCTGGGGCTCTACAACGTTGACCGTTCCAGGTGGAAGGAGCGCATGGAATGGGTCCTGGAAACGGCCCGTATCACCGAGGTGAAGGACCGCCTCACCCGGGTCCTCCCCCAGGGCTGGCGCCAGAGGCTGGCGCTGGGCTGCGCCCTGCTGCACAGGCCCGAGATCCTGTTCCTGGACGAGCCGACCTCCGGGGTCGACCCCGTGACACGCCGCCATTTCTGGGAATTCATCCGAGAGCTTTCGGTGCAGGGGATCACCGTGTTCGTGACCACCCACTACATGGACGAGGCGGAGAACTGTGATCGCATCGTCATGATAGACCTCGGGACCATCGTTGCCCAGGGGAGTCCTGCGCAGATAGTCCGGGAAGTGTGCCGGGGCAGCGAGGGGGCGGACCTGAACCAGGCCTTCATCACCCTCATGGCGAGGTCCGCGTCATGAGCCCGCGCGCGGTGGGCGCGGTGATGCGCAAGGAATTCAACCACATCGTCAGGGACCCCAGGAGCCTGATCCTCGCCTTCGTCATCCCCCTGAGCCTCATCCTGCTCTTCGGCTATGCCCTGAGCCTCGACGTGGAGGACGTCAGGACCGTGATCGTGGACCATGACCGCACCCGGGAGAGTCGCGACCTGGTGCGTCACCTGGCCGCGTCCCCCTACTTCAGGGTACAGGGGTACCTCGAAAGCACCGCAGAGGTGAGTGTGGTCCTCGACAGGGGCACTGCCGCCGTGGGGGTGATCATCCCGCCGGGGTACGCCCGGGACATCATGGCCGACAGGCCTTCTCCCATCCAGGTCCTCATGGATGCCAGCGACCCGAACTTCTCGAACATCGCCCGCGGATATGTCACGGCCTTCGTCAACGCCTACAACCAGAGGCTCCTCCTGGAGTTCCTGGACGAAAAGGGCATGCCCGCCATCGAGCCCCCCGTGGACGGCCGCATCAGGGTCTGGTTCAACGAGGACCTCCAGAGCAGGAAGTTCATCATCCCGGGCATCATCGCCGTGATCATCATGATCGCCGGGGCCATGCTCACCTCCCTGGTCATTGCCCGGGAGTACGAGGCGGGCACCATGGAAACCATCAGGTCCCTGCCGCTCACCGCGCTGGAATTTCTCCTGGGTAAGTCTGTCCCCTACTTCTTCATCGCCATGACCAACGTGCTCGTCGCGGTCCTGCTCGGCCAGGTGCTCTTCGGCGTGGTCATGAAGGCGGACTTCTCCCTCATGATGGCGGCATCCTCCCTCTACATCTGCGTGGCCCTGGCCCTGGGCCTCCTCATCTCCACGGTCACCAGATCCCAGCTCCTGGCGAACCAGGGCGCCATCCTGCTCACCTACCTGCCGTCGCTCCTGCTCTCCGACTTCGTCTTCCCCATCACCAACCTGCCCCGGGTGCTCCAGCTCATCAGCTCCATCGTGCCCGCCACCTACTATATCGAGATCCTGAACGGGATCTACCTGAAGGATGTCGGGTTCGCGCACCTCTGGAAGGACTTCGCCGTCATGGCGTTGATGCTCGCCGTGCTCTCGGGGCTGAACCTGTTCATACTGAGACGGGAGGGCCTGTGAGCTGGGTGCGGATCCGCGAACTGGTTCGCAAGGAGTTCATCATCCTGTTCAGGGATGAGCGGAACCGGAGGGTGCTCGTCATGGCACCCGTCATCATGATCCTCGTCTTCGGCTACGTGGTGAACTACGACGTGAAGGACATCCGGGTCTCGGTGATGGATCAGTCGCGGACCCGGGAGAGCCGTGATCTCATCGATGCCTTCGATGGCAACCGGACCTTCCGGGTGGTGGAGCGGGTCACGAACCAGGATGACATGGAGCGCTCACTGCTGGAGGGCAGGGTGGACATGGTCTTCCAGATCCCTCCGGACATGGAGAGCCGCATCAGGAAGGGCCAGAGCGCCCCGGTGCAGATCCTGGTGGACGGGAGCGTGAGCAATATGGCCTCCATGCGCATCGCCTACACGGCAACGGTGCTGAACGACTACAACCAGGCCATGATCCGCCAGCGCGCGGGTCGGACCATGGAGTACGGACAAGTCGATGCCAGGGTTCGCACCTGGTACAATCCCACAATGGACTCCAAGAACTTCTTCGTGCCGGCCATCGTGGCCTTCGTGATCATGCTCGTCTCCCTGCTCCTGACCTCCATCGCGGTGATCAGGGAGAGGGAGCAGGGCACCCTGGAGCAGCTCATCGTGAGCCCGCTCAGGCCCGTGGAGATGATCCTGGGAAAGACCATCCCCTACATCGTCATATCGCTGGTCCAGATGACCTTCGTCACCATCCTGGCCAAGTACTGGTTCAGCATCCCCATCGCAGGGAGCCTCTTTTTGATGTTCACGGCCACCTGCCTCTTCCTCCTGAGCACACTGGGGGTGGGGCTCTTCATCTCCACCGTCTCGTCCACCCAGCAGCAGGCCATGATGACCACCTTTTTCTTCATTCTGCCCTTCTTCATGCTGTCGGGCTTCATATTCCCCATCGACAACATGCCGGTGGTGGTGCAGTGGCTCACGTACCTGAATCCCCTGCGGTTCTTCCTCGTGATCCTGCGGGGCATCTTCCTCAAGGGCATCGGGTTCGACATACTCTGGCCCCAGTACCTGGCCCTGGTGGTGCTGGGCATGGTCCTCTTCGCCGGCGCGGTGGCACGGTTCCACAAGAGGCTGGACTAGGCCGGCAGGATTCAGGAACTTGCCGGGGTCGTTGAGGGAATACGCACGCTAATCCACCCGCGGGCCGGAGTGCCCGCACGGGAAGAACAGGCCTGGCATCCGGCACTGGCGGTGCTAGGTGTGGACGACCATGACCGGGGTGCTTGCGCCCCGGACCACCTTGTCGGTCACGCCGCCGATGAGGTGTTTCCTGATGCCCTTCCTGCCGTGGGAACCGATGACGATGAGGTCGGAACCAGTCCTGTCCTGCTCGGAAAGGATCACATCGGCGGGTGCGCCCATCTTGAGGTCGTAATCGATCTCCACCTGCCTGGAGCCCTTCAGGGAACTGGCCTCCTTCTCCAGCATCTCACGGGAGCGCAGGGCGCTTTCCTCCTCGAGGCGCTGGATATCCTCGCTCCTCAGACAGTAGTCCGCTGCACACTGCTGTATGTGCTCATCGATGACATGGAGGAGAATCACCTTGGAGTGGTACTCCTGTGCAAGATCAAGGGCCTTTTCGAGGGCCATGTCAGAGGAACGTGAAAAATCTGTCGGGACAAGTATGGTTTTCGGTGTAAACATGCTTCCTCCTTTCCCGCAGTACGTATGAATTGTCCCCCTTTGTACGGTTCTTTTCCCTCCCGGTCGCGCCTTTACTTGTATATTCTGATGGTTCCAGGCGGTGTTTGGATTCCTCATCCGCCTGGGGCGGGACGAGGGTCGAGGTCTTGAAACACGACATAAAGAACCTATAATCATGAGAATAGATGCATCAGAGGCCGCTAAGGCCGGACACCTGTTCATACGGAGGAAAGCCATGGTCACGAGGGACTATTATCTGATTCTTGGTGTTTCTCCTGCAGCGAGCGAGGAAGGCATCAGGGAGGCATTCAGGAGGCTTGTGAAGAAGTACCACCCGGACGTGGCGGGATCTGCGGCTCGGTGGGAATTTCAGGAGATCGTGGAGGCCTACGAGGTCCTTTCGGACAGGAAGAGGAGGCGGTCCTACGACCAGGGCCTGGCCCATGCGCAGTGCCGGGAGCGGATCATCCCCGAGCCCGTCTTCACGCGGAGGCCCCGGGCGTCGGAAGATCTCGTCCCTGAGCCGGTTTCCATCATGAGGGATTTTCTGACCATCAGCCAGCCCATCGATGCGGTGTTCGAAAGGATTTTCAGGAACTTCACCCGCATGGGCATACCGAAGTCCGAGCACCCGGAGGGCCTCACCCTCGAGCTCATCCTCTCCCCGGAGGAGGCCATGAGGGGGGGCAGCGTACCCATCCGCATCCCGGTCCTGTACCCCTGCCCCGCATGCAGGGGGAGCGGGAGGGACTGGAGGATGACCTGCCCGAACTGCATGGGAAGGGGCATGGTGGAGGAAGAGGAGGATGTCACGCTGCACCTGCAGCCGCGCATACGCCCCGGTGAGGTGTTCGAGATACCCCTGGCGGGGCTCGGCATCCACAACTTCTACCTGAGGGTCGTCATACGCATCAGCAACACAGCCTGAGATCCGCTGCAGGAAACGCACGGCAGGGTGACAGCCCCGGCGTGTCCAGGAATTTCTTGCATTGGGTGGGCTAGAAGTCTATTTTTCAGATCTGTATGCAGGTGCATGGTGCGTTACGGTCCCGTGGTGCCGGATCGTGCGCAGGATTCGGACAGGGGGGTGAACATGTCGGGAAGGGTGCCGGTTGAACTGCTCCGTTTCGTCTGCAACCCGAAGATCTTCAGGTGCCGTGACAGCAGGGGCGCCAGGCCGCTCCAGACCATCCTGGGCCAGAAGAGGGCGCTCAAGGCCATTGAGTTCGGGCTGAACATCACCAACAAGGGATTCAACATCTATGCCTCGGGACATACCGGTTCGGGCAGGAAGACCGCCCTGAGGCGCTACCTGAAGGAGCTTGCTGCGCACAGGCCCACTCCGCCGGACTGGTGCTATGTGAACAACTTCGAGGACGCCTACCTGCCCAGGGCCATCTCCATGCCCGCGGGCATGGCCCGCGAGTTCAGCCGAGACGTGGATGCCTTCGTTTCAGCGGCGCGCAAGGACATCGTCAAGGTGTTCGAGAGCGAGCAGTACGCCACCCGGAGGAACAACACCATCAAGAAGTTCCAGGAGATGAGGGATGATCTCTCCACCAGGATCAGTGAGGACGCGAGAAAGAAGGGCCTCCTTATCCAGGCAACGCCCATGGGGCTCATGGCCATCCCCATGATGGACAACAAACCCATCACCGAGGAGGAGTTCCACAAGCTCGATCGTAAGACCCGTGAGCGGTTCGCAAGGAGGCAGGCCAGGCTCCAGGAACAGCTGAAGAAGGCAGGACGCCAGATATCGGCCCTCGAGAAGAAGACTGGCGAGATGATCGTCAAGCTCGACCGGGACGTGGTGGCTTACACCCTGGACAACCTGCTGGACGACCTCGTCGGGAAATACCGGAAGCAGTCGGCCATCGTGGCCTACCTCAAGGCGATGCGGGACGACATGGTGGAGAACCTCGCCCTGTTCAAGGGTGATGACCAGAAAAAGGACGAACAGCAGGAAACACCCTTTGCAGTGAACGGGGAGGCCCGGTTCAAACGCTACCGGGTGAACGTATTCGTGGACAACTCCCATCTCAAGGGTGCTCCCATCGTCACCGAGCTCAATCCCACCTACAACGACCTCTTCGGCCGCATCGAGAAAGAGGCCCAGTTCGGGGCGCTGCTCACCGACTTCACCATGATCCGGGCAGGGTCCATACACCGCGCCAACGGCGGATACCTCATCCTGCCCGCCGAAGACGTACTCATGAACCTCTTCTCCTATGAGAGCCTCAAGCGCGCCATCCGCAACCGGGAGATACGCATCGAGGATGCAGGGGAACGCCTGGGATTCATGACGTCCCGCACCCTCATGCCCGAGCCCATACCCTGGAACATCAAGGTGATCCTCATCGGCTCGCCGTACCTGTACTACCGGCTCTTCGAACTCGACGAGGACTTCCAGGACCTCTTCAAGGTCAAGGCGGACTTCGACACGGTCATGGAGCGCACGGACGAGAACATGCGGAGCTACGCCTCGTTCCTGTGCAACCTCTGCGAGGAGGAGGGCCTCCAGCACTTCGAGAGCAGGGCCATTGCAGGGATCGTGGAACACAGCTGCAGGCTCGCATCCGACCAGGAAAAGCTCTCCACCCGGTTCGGGGAGATCGCCAACGTCATCCGGGAGGCGAGCTTCTACGCCCGGGCGCAGAAGGCGCCCCTGGTGCAACTCGACCACGTGAGGCAGGCAGTTCAGGAGCGGTTCCACCGCTCGAACCTGCTCATGGAGAAGGTCACCGAGATGATCCGCCAGGGCGCCATCCGGATCGACGTCCAGGGGGAGGCGGTGGGACAGGTCAACGGCCTGTCCGTGCTGGACCTCGGCGACATCATGTTCGGGAGGCCAAGCAGGATCACGGCGAGCATCGAGCCGGGTCGCGACGGGCTCATCGACATCGAGCGGGAATCGAAGCTCGGCGGCCCCATCCACACCAAGGGGGTCATGATCCTGTCGGGCTACCTCGCGCGGACCTACGGCCACGACAAGCCCCTGAGCCTCACGGCCAGGCTGGTTTTCGAGCAGAGCTATTCCGGCGTGGAGGGAGACTCGGCTTCGTCCGCCGAGCTCTATGCGCTGCTCTCGGCCCTTTCAGGAAAGGCGATCCGCCAGGGGATCGCCGTGACAGGGTCGGTGAACCAGAAGGGTGAGATCCAGTCCATCGGCGGCGTGAACGAGAAGATTGAGGGGTTTTTCGAAGTCTGCAGGGTCATGGGGTTCACCGGGGATCAGGGGGTGATCATTCCACAGAGCAACGTGAGGAACCTCATGCTCAGACACGATGTCATAGATGCCGTGAAAAACGGCCTCTTCAACATCTGGAGCGTGGAAACCATCGACGAGGGACTGGAGATCCTCACCGGCTTCGAGGCTGGCAGAAGGGTGGGGGACCACGGCTTCGAGAAGGATTCACTCCATGACCTGGTGGATGAAAGGCTGCTCGCGCTGAGCGACACCTGGTTGAACTTCGGGGACAACCATACGAAGAAGCGACCTTTCAGGAAGAGACGAAAAACCCTCGGAGCTGTCCGGAACGAGCGCCAGAACGGGTGATGAATCCTACCAAAGGAGGATGCGGCATATGGAGTTCCAAGACCTGATCGCGGCGAGGCGGTCCGTTCGGGAGTATGACGCCAGGCCTGTCCCCATGGATCTCGTGAGGGAGATCATAGCCGACGCCACCCGGGCGCCCAATGCCAGGAACGCCCAGCCCTGGGGTTTCATCGTGGTGACGAACCCGGCCATGATCCGGCGACTCTCCGACGAGAGCAAGAAGAACATCCTCTGGGACATGGGGGACAACCCGTCCTCTCCCTATTCCATATACCGTCCCATCCTGGAGAACGCGGATTTCAACGTGTTTTACTCCGCTCCCTGCGTCATCTACATCGTCGGCCCCAGGGATATCCGCACCGTGGCGGTGGACTGCGCCCTTGCCGCCGCCTACTTCATGCTCTCAGCGGCGGACAGGGGGCTCGGCAGCTGCTGGGTGGATTTGGGGAGCGTGATCAGGGACCCGGATCTGAAAAAGGAGATCGGCCTACCCAAGGACCACGTCATCGTGGCCAGTATTGCCCTGGGATACCCGATGAGGATTCCGGCCATGCCGCCCCGGAACGGCCCCAGGATCCTGAAGGTCGTGGATTAGCCTCCCCCGCGCATCGGGACTCAGTCGCCCGATTTCCCGGATCTGCGCGTGAACCGCTCACGCTCGGGTGCCTTCAGGCAGCAGTTTCGCACGCATTCCTCGTCGCACCGTCCATCGCAGGGCTCCACATGGATGGTGACCACGGAACCGGGCAGGCGTTCGGTGATGATCCAGGTGAGTTCGTCGGTGATCCGGTGAGACATCTCCACGCTCATGTCCGGGTCCACGATCATATGGAACTCGATGAAACGGACATGGCCTGATTTCCTTGTCTTGAGCTTGTGGAAGCCGTGCACCTCCGGGTACCTGTTCGCGATGATCTCCACGATGGCGCTCCTCTCGGAGGAGGGCAGGGTGGTGTCCAGGAGATCGCGGGCTGACTGGACGGTGAGCCTCCATGCGGCGCGGATGATGAGCAGTGCCACGGCAATGGCGGCCAGGGGGTCCATCCAGTGAAGATCCACACCGGGAAAGAACCGCTGGCCGAACCAGAGGACACCCAGAGCCGCCATGACCCCCGCCGAGGTCCAGACATCGGTCCTCAGGTGCCATGCGTCCGCCGTCAAAGCCAGGGAGTCGGTCTGCCGCCCCACCCTGAAGAGGTTCTCGGACACGGCGAGATTCACCGCGCAGGAAAGGAACATGACCGCCACCCCCCAGCCCAGAGCCTCCACGGGCTGCGGCCTGGCGATCCTGTGGACTGCCTCGTAGATGATCCACCCGGCGGCGAGGAAGATGAGCACTGCCTCGATGGTCCCGGAGATGTTCTCGATCTTTCCATGGCCGAAGGGGTGTTCCCTGTCCGCGGGCTTGCCCGAGTTCTTCACCGAGAACAGTGCGATGAGGGCTGCCAGGAGATCCACCGCCGAATGGGCCGCCTCGGAGATGATGGAAACGGAACCCATCACCGTGCCGGCGATGACCTTCACGACGATGAGCGAAGTGTTGGACATCACGGACAGCCGTGCCGCCGCGATCTTCCGTTCTGATGCCAGGACAGTATCCATGGGGGAAACTACCGGTTCCAAGGGATACATATATCAGATCACCGGGAAGGATGGCTAGAGACATGTTGAGGCGATCCGGCGGGATGGTTTCGCCTCTCCAAGCACGTTCGGAACGAAAAATCCATTGAACATTGCCCGCTGTTTTAGTAGGCATGTGCTGGGAGCAGTCCTAAGGAATATGCGCATGAGGGGGGATCGATGAAAGGCATGAAAAAACAGATACAGGTGGTTCTCCTGGTCGGCCTCGTCCTTGCAGGAGTCGGTGCCACCATCTACTACTTCGAGTGGACCAGGCCGGAGATCTCCCTGGATGCGGCCTTCGACACCATCGGAAGGTCAAGGGACGTCGCCGTCACCCTGAGCGACAACCGCAGCGGCATCCGGAAGTATACCGTGGCCATGGTCCAGGGCGGCAGGGAGTACGTGGTGGCATCCGAAGAACTGCCCGCAAAGGGCACCCTGGAGAAGGTGATACGCGTGAAGATCACCCCTTCGGAGCTCAGGCTCGCAGACGGCGAGGCCACCTTCTCCGTGACCCTGGTGGACTATTCGCCCCTGAAGAACACCGCCACGCTCGCCGCAAAGGTCTCCATCGATTCCGTGCCGCCCCGCATTGCGCTGCTCACCGGCGCGCACAACATCAATCCCGGTGGAACATGCCTGGCCGTGTACCGCCTGAGCAAGGCCGTGGTAACCAGCGGGGTGAAGTGCGGGGACGAGTTCTTCCCGGGGTATCTCGCGCAGTCGGGACCCAGGCCGTATTACGTGTGCTATTTCGCAGTCCCCCGCGACGTGTCCGGCACCACCCCCATGGCCGTCACCGCCACTGACCGTGGCGGGAACCAGGCATCCAGCGGTATACCCTTCTACATCCGCAGGACCAGGCCGTTCCGGAGCGACAGCGTGAACGTGAGTGACACCTTTGTCCGGCAGAAGGCCGTTGAGTTCCAGCAGGTGGATCCATCCCTGGCAGGCAGACCGGACACAGAGGTCTTCGCCTACGTGAACAGCACCCTGCGTGCGGAAAACGACAAGAAGATCCGTTCGGTGTGTGGGGAAACGAGCGGGAAGCAACTCTGGAGCGGCACCTTCATCAGGATGAAGGACGCTGCGCCCAAGGCCCTGTTCGGGGACATGCGCACGTATCTCTACCAGGGCCGGTCCCTGGGTACCAGCATCCACCTCGGGGTGGACCTGGCATCCCTGGCCCAGGCCCCCATCGAGGCCGCCAATGCGGGTACGGTAATCTTCGCCGATTTCCTGGGCATCTACGGCAACTGTGTCATCATCGACCACGGGCAGGGGATCGCGAGCCTGTATGCACACCTGAGCTCCATGAGCGTCAAGCAGGGCGATCCGGTGGCCAGGGAACAGGTGATCGGCAAATCGGGCGCCACCGGTTTTGCAGGCGGTGACCACCTCCACTTCAGCATGCTCGTGGGCGGGGTATTCGTGGACCCCAAGGAGTGGTGGGATCCGCACTGGTTGAAAGACAACGTGGAAACGAAGCTCGAAACGGTCAAGGACATGTGAAGGGTCTCCAACGGGGCAGGATGATCTCAGCAGGTGCTGGTGAGGCCGCAGGACAGGGTCTGGCCCGTCCTGCTCCCGTCCCGGTATATGGTTATGCCCTTGCATCCCAGTTCATGGGCGAGGAGGAAGGCGTCCCTGACCTGATCGGCAGATGCGTCCCGCCTGAAGTTGACGGTCTTGGACACGGCATTGTCGGTATGCGCCTGGAAGGCGGCCTGAACCCGCACGTGCCGGTCCGGGGGGATCATCAGGGCCGTGGCGAAGAGCTGCCGCAATCCCGCGGGCACCGGGAAGTCCTCCGGCAGTGAGCCTTCCCTGCGCAGGACTTCCTCCATCTCTGCGGTGAGGAAGCCTTCCTCTGCGGCCCTCTGCCTGAAGAGGGGGTCCATCTCGGCAACCCCGATGGCTCCGGGTGTGATCCTGGTGTAGAAGAGCGCATAGAGGGGCTCTATGCCCGAGGAGCATCCGGCGATGATGCTCAGGGTCCCGGTGGGCGCGATGGTGGTCACCGTTGCGTTGCGCATGGGAGCCTTGCCCTGAGAATCGAAGACGCTGCCCGGGAAGTTCGGGAAGGATCCCCTGTGCACGGCGAGTTCGCGGGAGGCTTCGTGGGCCGTGTCCTGGACGAATCGCATGACATCGGAGGCCACCGCGAGGGCCTGTTCTGACGCGTAGGGTATGCCGAGCCGGATGAGGAGGTGGGCGAAGCCCATGACGCCCAGCCCGATCTTGCGGTTTCCCAGGGCGAGCCGCCGGATCTGTTTCAGGGGGTACCTGTTGACCTCCACGACGTCATCGAGGAAGCGCACCGCGAGCCGAACGGTGGAACCGAGGCGGTCAAAGTCGACCTCATGGGCGCCGGAGCGGACCCTGGTCATGCGCGAGAGGTTGACGGACCCGAGGGTGCAGGCCTCGTAGGCCAGCAGGGGCTGTTCCCCGCACGGGTTGGTGGCCTCGATGGTTCCGAGATGCGGGGTGGGGTTGTGCCTGTTGATCTCGTCGAGAAACAGGATGCCGGGCTCGCCGTCTTCCCAGGCGCATCGGACGAGCGTGTCGAAGAGCTCCACGGCCTTGACGGTTCTGGCCACGGTTTTGTGCCGGGGGTTGATCAACGGGAAGTCACGGCCCGTGCGCACCGCGTCCATGAAGGAGTCCGTCACGCCCACCGAGAGGTTGAAGCTGGTGAGCCTGTCCAGGTCGCGCTTGACGGTGATGAATTCCTCTATGTCGGGATGGTCGATCCTCAGCACGCCCATGTTGGCGCCCCGTCGGGTCCCGCCCTGCTTGATAACATCCGTGGCCTTGTTGAACACCTCCATGAAGGACACCGGTCCGCTGGCAACGCCGCTCGTGCTCAGCACCATGTCGTTCCTGGGCCTCAGGCGGCTGAAGGAGAACCCGGTCCCGCCGCCGCTCTGGTGGATGATGGCCGTGTTCTTCACCGCCTCGAAGATGGATTCCAGGGAGTCCTCCACGGGGAGGACGAAACATGCGGCCAGCTGCCCGAGGTCCCTGCCGGCATTCATGAGGGTGGGTGAGTTGGGAAGGAACGAGAGCGATGCCATCATCTCATGGAAGTCCGCGGCAGCGGATTCGATGCGGGAGGGGGCACCGAAGGATTTCTCGGCGCCGGCGACGTGCCTGGCGACCCGTTCGAACATCTCCTCGGGGCTCTCCACGACGTTTCCCTCACGGTCTTTTTTCAGGTAGCGGGCCCTGAGGATGCGCAGTGCGCCATCGGTCAGTACGGGCTTCATGTGCGGGCCGCTCCTGAAGGACACCTGGGAACTTGCATGTCGTTTCTATTAGCAGAACAGGGAAGGCATGCTCAAGGATGAAGAAGGAATAATCATGGATGAACACGGCACACGAGTTTCACCGTGTGCTCAGCACCGGGTATAGGGTCCTGCAGGGCGGTCTGGTTCACCCCCACGAGCTTCAAGGATGAACGGCTGTAACAACCACGGCATATGGGTAGTCAAGGTGGGTTTTTCTCTCGGTGAAGATGGCCCGCTCCCCCTGAAACCAGGGGGAGCGGGCTGGGGCTGGGGGGTTAGTGGTGCAGCTGTGCTAGTGGTTCATCCTGGAGGAAGATACCGGAACCGTGAGGGTCTGTGATATTCCTGCCGGTTCCTTTTCCCGTGGGGAGGTGTGTCTGGACCGATTTGTGTCCATCCGCGCCGAGAAGAGACAGGGATACGATGCCCCCTGTGTTGCCTGCAGCGGCACTTTCGCCCGTGCACGAGGAGGACAGGATCAAGAGGATGATGAGCAGCAGGCATGCGGCAGATTTCAGTGCATCCACATCCAACCTCCCTTCGGTTGTCCCATGCGACATCGACGCCAATGCGGAAATGACCAATACAGATGAAACGGATATGAGCAAGTCCGGTGCCACGAGGCTGCGACCTGCGTGCAGGAGTGGGTGCCGGTTGAAAACGATAGATAAAACAACTGGCTGCAGAAAATCGGGTCAGTACCTGCACAGTGAGGACTGGCAGGGACATGAGTGGTTTTTGTAACCGGATAAGACAGAAATGAAACCCGACTCCCGGGCCGGAGCACAGGGCATCAGTCCGTGCCGAGGTAGTGCACTGCCGTTGCGGCGAGTATCTTCAGCCCGATGTCCAGGGCCTTTTCGTCGATGGTGAACAGGGGGTTGTGGTGGGGGATGTGCTCGGCTGCATCGGGGCCCGCTGCACCCACGAAGAAGAAGCAGCCGGGGACCTCCCGCAGGTAGAAGGACATGTCCTCACTGGCCATGGACGGGGGAATGTCCATGACATGGTCGGCACCCACCACGAGGGATCCTGCAGCCATCACGATCTCCGTCATGGCTGGGTCGTTCATTGTCAGGGGGTAGCCCTGTTCGTAGACGAGCTCACAGGAGCCGCCGCCGGCTTGAGCGGTATTCCTCAGGAACGCCTCCATGAGCACGCGTATCTCAGGGTGGTCCTGCTCGTCCAGGCAGCGCACCGTGCCTTCCATCTCCACCAGGTCGGCCACGATGTTCGGTGCAGAGCCCCCGTGCACCGTGCCGATGTTCACGAGGTGTCTGCTTCCGGGGGAGAGTCCCTGCCTGACACCATCGCCCAGGCCCGCGATGATGCGTGCGCTCAGGGAGATGGCGTCCACCGACCCGTCGGGCATTGCCGAGTGCCCTGACCTGCCACGGACGCGGATGGTGAAGGTGTCCATGGCGGCCATGAAGGGGCCCCTGCGGGTCCCGATGTATCCCCGGGGCAGGATGCTGATGAGGTGCAGTCCGAATGCCGCATCCACCGCAGGGTTGCCCAGCACCCCCTCCTCGATCATGAGCCTGGCACCTCCGAGGTTCTCTTCAGCAGGCTGGAACACGAACAGGACGTTCCCCTTCAGGGCGTCTCTGTGGGCTGCGAGGAGCGAGGCAGTCCCCAGGAGGATGGCCATGTGGCCGTCATGGCCGCAGGCGTGCATGACCCCCTGCGTCGTGGACCGGTAGTCCACCCCGGTGAGTTCCTGGATGGGCAGGGCGTCCATGTCGGCTCGCAGCATCACCGTCCTGCCCGGGAGCGCCCCCCTCAGGAGGGCCGTGACCCCGGTGCGGGCCACGCCCGTTCTCACCTCGAGCCCCAGGCCGGCGCAGTATCGCGCTATGACACCGGCCGTCCTGTGCTCCTGGAAACCCAGCTCGGGATGGGCGTGGAAGTCCCTGCGGAGACGGATCATCTCGTCGCTCAGGCGAAGAGCTTCGGCCTCGATGACGGAATACGGTATCACGAACCCTCCCCGGTGCAAGCATGCGGCACGGTCAATTATACCCGGATGTCCGTATCAGGCAAAGGGTGATTTGCCCGGTGCGGAAAGGGTGGGGCCCTTGATTTATCGAAACTGAGGGATACTTATTACTACAATGTGTTTCTCCTTCGACCCGTTCTCCGCTGGGCGCTGTTCATGTTCACATGCATGGGTGAAAGACACATGGAGAGAGGGGGGTGGCTCATGAGACGTATGGTCCTTTCGCTGGCCCCGTTGCCGGCGGATTTCGTCAGGCTCCTCATCGAGCAGACGCCCGGTGTACCGGAGTTCGAGGTGGTGAATGCCCGGAACATGTCCGAAGACCAGATCCGTCGCGCCATGGCGGAAGCGGACGCGGTTTTGGCCGACTACACGTATGAGAAACGCGTCACCTCGGAGATGATCGGTTCCGCCCGTGCCCTGAAGCTCATCCAGCAGCCCGGTCCCATCGACCTCGATGCCTGCCGGTCCAGGGGGATCAAGGTGGCGAACACCGCAGCGCCGAGCCCGGTGAGCGTGGCGGAACACACCCTGGCCTGCGGCCTGTGCCTGCTGAGGAACCTGTTCCACGCGCATGTCACCACCAGGCTGGGCGAATGGTCGCAGACGAGCATCAGGCCCGCCGACCTGAAGGGCAAGATCTGGGGCCTCGTCGGGCTCGGGCGGACAGGCAGGGAGGTGGCCCGGCGTCTCAGGGCCTTCGAGGTCCGGCATGTCCTCTACCACGACGTGCTCCGGCCCACGCCTCTGGCGGAGCAGGAACTTGGGGTGGAGTATGTCATGCTCAGCGACCTGCTGGGAAGGTCGGACGTGGTGAGCCTCCACGCGGCACTGACCCCCCAGACGCGGAACATGATCGACGCCCGGGCCCTCGGTTCGATGAAACGCGGCGCGATCCTCATCAATGTGGCCCGGCATGAGCTCGTGGACGAGCATGCCCTCGCAGAGGCCATCAGTGAGGGTCGCATCGCGGGCGCAGCCATGGACGTGTTCTCGGAAGAGCCCCTCGGCCCGTACCACCCCCTCCTGGACGTGGAGAGCGACCGCCTCCTCCTCACCCCGCACATGGCAGGCATCAGCGACCGGTCCGAGGACGGCGTCATCACCCAGGCGGCGGCCAACATCGCGCGGGTGCTCAGGGGGGAGGAACCCGAGTTCCTGGTCACCTGACGAAGGCGTAGGGCACCCCGTTCCACCCGTGACCCGGCATGAGCGTGATGACCTCGAGCTGCATCGGGTTGTGCCGGGCCCGCTCCTTCATGCAGACAGGCTCCCGGAGACGGTGCATGCAGGTCCGCCTGCCGGTCTCCCCGTGACCCGGAACCTGCGTCCCGTGCTGACCCAGAACCGTTGCCAGGAGCGCCATGATGATGATGAACGCCGCCATTCCCACACGCCACGCTTGCATCGGATACACCCCCTTTTACTTGTTCATGCAGGGATGCTACCATTCCATCGTTCCATACCGCGGAATGAAGGCCAGGGGAGGGTAATTAAATATGCCTGAAAAAATAAGCCCATACGCAACATACGGGGAAAAGATTATAAAGCTCTTCGCGAAGCTTCTCTTCTCGGGGCAGAGCCACTCGCTCAGCGAGCTCAGCAGGATGCTCGCATGCTCCAAGCAGACCGTGCTCAGGCTCATGGACGACATCCGGAGGTCCTATGGCGTGGAGATCGAGGAGACGTTCAGGGACAGGAACAAGTATTACCGTCTCAAGAGACCCGGCAGGGTTCCGCCTACGCTCGCCATGACCGGGAGCGAGATGAACGTGCTCCTCATGTGCCAGGCCTTTGCCCGGCACCTGCTGGGGGACATGCTCTTCGAGGAGGCAACCGTGGCCCTGGAGAAGAACCTCGCCCTGGCAGGTTCCGAGACCGACCAGGTGCAGGGGCATTTCACCTCGTACCGGCCGGGCAGCATCGACTACACACCACACGAGGAGAGCATCCGCACCCTCCTCAAGGCCATGGAGCAGCACCGGGTGTGCATGGTGACCTACCGGTCGCTCACCTCGGAGAGGTCCAAGCGCTTCCTCGTCCTGCCCCTGAAGATCTTCTCGCACAACGACACCATGTACCTGAGCGCACGGTACGCGGGAAAGCCGGGGCAGGCGGGAGGCAGGCACGAGTACGACCCGCTGCTGGCGGTCCACCGCCTGAAGCGGGTGGAGTTGACCGGGGAGGTCTTCGAGTACCCCACGGATTACGACTTCGAGCGGATCTACAACCAGAACTTCGGCATCATCAAGGACAGCGCATTTCCGGTGGAGGTGGAATTCACCGGGCTTTCCGCCCGGTACGTCTCCGAGCGGCTCTGGAGCCCGGACCAGCGGATCAGCCGGCTCGGTGATGCCATCGTGCGGATTTCCTTCAGTGTGTCGTCCCAAAGGGAGTTCCTCTCCTGGGTGCTTTCCTTCGGGGAAGAGGCCAGGATCCTGAAACCCGAATCCTGCGTGCAGCGGATGCGCGATACGCTCGCGCGGATGCGTGAGCAGTATCCTGATCAGTGAAGGATAAGAGAATGTCTGAGTATTTCACCAGGGAGATGAGAGCGGATAGCATGGGCAGACGCGAGGCCCTGCGTGCCATGGGCGGTTTCATGGCGTCACTGCCCGTGTGGTTCCTTGCCGTGCATTTCCCGTCTGTCCTGCCCGTGCTGGCAGGGACAGGAAAGGAGGCCAGGATGAAGCTGCCCAAACCCACGCTCGACGGGGCGCTGTCGGTGGAGAAGGCCATCAGTGTCAGGAGGACGGTGCGGAACTTCTCCCCGAGGGTCCTCAAGCTGGAGCACCTCTCGCAGATACTCTGGGCAGCCCAGGGCATTACGGAGTACAGGGGGTTCAAACGGGCGTCACCGTCTGCCGGAGCGCTCTATCCTCTGGAGGTGTTTGCAGTGGTGGGGCATGACGGTGTGGACAACCTGGGCGCAGGCATCTATCACCACGAACCCCGGGAGCACGCCACGAGCCTCGTCGCCGAGGGCGACCACCGGGACGAGCTCGCCAGGGCCTCGCTGTCCCAGTTCTGGATGGCCAAGGCACCGCTGAGCATCGTCATCTGCGCCGAGTACCGCCGCGTCACGGGCAAGTACGGCTCCAGGGGTGAGCGCTATGCTCTCATCGAATCGGGACACATGGCCCAGAACATCTTCCTGCAGTCCCAGGCGCTGGGCCTGCGGGCGGCAGTCGTGGGGGCCTTCACCGATGCCGAGGTGCGGCGTGTTCTCAGGGCCGAGTCGTGGCTCGACCCCCTCCTCGTCATGCCGGTGGGGTACGGCGAGGGGTGAGGTTTCACGGGGTTCTGAAGAAGTCGTCCACGAGTTCGACGACCCTGTGGGGCTTCTCCTCGTGGGGGCAATGACCGCACCTGTCGATGATCTCCACACGCAGACCGGGGAGTCTCTGCGAGAAGCGCCAGGCCAGGGAGACATCCAGGTATCTGTCCTGGGCACCCCAGATGAGCATCGCCTCTTTCGTCAATGCAGGGAGCCCCGCCTCCACGCTTTTCCATGAAAGGTTGCGCGAGACCGCTGCCTGGGCCTTCCGGTTTGCGGGTGTCTTCAAGGGGAGAAGGATCTCCCGCGTCATGATTTCGTCTACCAGGGAGGGGTCGTGGAAGGACTTCATGAGCCTCCTGCGCACCATGCCCGGGGTGAGGACCCGCAGCAGGATCTCCCCCAGGACCGGTATCTTCAGGAGTTCCCATTCCATGACATCGGGCACATCCAGCCCGCTGGAGTCCATGAGCACGAGCCTGTCCACCACGGCAGGGAAGGCCAGGGCAAAGGCGAGCACCCAGCCCCCACCCCAGGAGTGTCCGACGAACGATGCGCTGTCAAGGCCGAGGGCCGTCATGAAATCCTTCAGTGCCGAGGTCATGGTGCTGAGATTCATGGGAACGGCGACCCGTGGCATGGTGGTGTACCCGTAGCCCGGCATGTCGAGGGCGTGGACCGAAAAGGAACGGGAAAGCGGGACGATGACGCGGCGATACGTGTAGAGCCATGTGCCGCCGCCGTGGACCAGGACAAGCGGCCTGCCGGACCCGGCATGAAGGTAATGGAAGCCGAATCCCCCCGCGTGGATGTGCCGGGTGGCATGGGTGCGGAGAAAGGGGGACTCCCCCGCAAGACTGGTCATGCCGGTGTCCATGGTGCACATAATAAGTTCATGGACTGATTTCTCAACAGAAAACCTCCAGCATGGGACCGGATACTCTCCAAAGGATCGACTCCACGGATGCAGGCTTGACATGGTTCGAAAGAAATGTATTACATGGTAATACCAATCATGCAGGAGGTCCACAGCCATGAAGAAACAGGGGGTCATCACCTTCAAGGTGGATGAGGGGCTTCTCCAGGTCATCAGGGATATCCCGAACCGTTCCGAGTTCATCAGGTGCGCCATCCTGTCGGCGCTGGGCGGCACCTGCCCCCTGTGCAACGGCACCGGTATCCTCACGCCGAACCAGAAAGGGCACTGGGATGAATTCTGCTCGAACCACGCGGTGCAGACGTGCTCGGACTGCAGCGAGCGCCATCTGGTCTGCTTGTCCGGCAGGTAGGCGGGGAAGCGGGGGTATTCTGGTGGGCTCGAAGGGAACATGGCCTATTCCACGGATATGGCAGGTCTTCCCGGGGATTGCCCCACTGCTTGTGATGATCGGCATGGTCCTTGCCGTTGCCGAACCGGCGGCCTGTGCCGCTCCGGCCAGGATCGGCGTCTTCGTCAGCGTGCTCCCGCAGGCCTATTTCGTGGAGCGTATAGGAACAGACAACGTGACTGTGGACGTGCTGGTGGGCCCGGGGCAGTCGCCGCACACCTTCGAGCCGACCCCGAGGCAGATGGCGAGATTGGGAAGGGCAAGCGTTTTCTTCAGGATCGGGGTTTCCTTCGAGAACACCCTGATTCCAAAGATATCCAAGTCTTTCCGACATCTCCACATCGTGGACACCAGGGAGGGCGTGGAGTTTTTGCCCCTTGCGCGCCATGACGATCATGGGACCTCCGGGGTGCACGGTCATGAACACCCCCAGGGCGCACCAGACCCGCACATCTGGCTCGACCCTGCGAGGGTCAAGGTCCAGGCCCGGACCATTTGCAGGACCCTGGTGCGCATGGATCCCGCGAACCGGGGCAGCTACGAAAAGAATCTCCAGGCTTTGTTGGCAGATCTGGACAGGCTCGATGGGGAACTCCGGACGACCCTCGCCCCGCTGAAGGGCTCGAGGGTCTATGTCTTCCACCCGGCCTTCGGCTATCTGGCGGACGCGTACGGGTTCATCCAGGTGCCGGTGGAGCTCGGCGGCAAGGAGCCCAGCGCCAGGCAGCTGGCAATCCTCGTCAGGCAGGCCAGGGAGGACGGCGTGAGGGTGATCTTTGTTCAGCCCCAGTTCTCCCGGAAGAACGCACAGGCCATAGCTCGGGAGATCGGCGGCACAGTGGTGCCCATAGACCCGCTGCCCAGGGACTATCTCAGGGAGATGCAGGTCATGGCAGAAACCATCCGGCGCGCCCGGTCCCGGGAGACCGGTCACAAGACGGCTGCGCCCAGAGACTGATGAAAGGCGAGAGGCATGGACGGACAGCAGAACCCGGTGGTGGAGTTCGACAGGGTCAGCTTCGCCTATGACGGGACCCTGGTCCTCGAGGAGGTCACCTTCGGCGTCCACCGGGGCGACTTCCTCTCCATCGTGGGCCCCAACGGCGGCGGCAAGACCACCATTCTCAGGCTCATCCTCGGGCTCATCAGGCCCCGTTCGGGTATCGTGCGGGTCTTCGGCGACTCTCCGGAGCGGGCGCGCTCGCGCATCGGGTACATGCCGCAGAGCTCCACGCTGGACCCCCTCTTCCCGGTGAGCGTCAGGGACGTGGTCCTCATGGGAAGGCTCGGCTCCGCCTCGGCCCTGGGGTTCTACTCCCGTGAAGACCGGCTCAGGGCGGATCAGGCCCTGGACATGGTGGAGATGCGGGGCTTCATGCATCGCCCGTTCTCCTCGCTCTCGGGCGGACAGTCCCAGCGGGTGCTCCTCGCCAGGGCGCTCGCCGTCCAGCCCGATCTCCTGATCCTCGACGAGCCCACGTCGAACATTGACGTGGCCGTGGAGAACGAGCTGTACGAGCTTCTTCAGAAGCTCAACGACTCCATGACCATCATGCTCGTGACCCATGACCTCGGGTTCGTCTCGCGCTATGTGAAGAACGTGGCATGCGTGAACAGGAGGCTCATCGCCCACCCCACCTGCGAGATAACGGGAGAGATGATCAGCGCCATCTACGGCAGCGACATGCACATGATCAGGCACGACGCCGTCTCCGGAAGCGGGCACCGCCATGACTGAATTCCTCGCGGACCTCTCCCGGCATTCCTTTCTTCAATATGCCCTCCTCACCGGGGTGCTCGCGGGCGTCGCCTGCGGCATCGTGGGGGCCTACGTGGTGACCAGGCGCATCACCTCGGTGGCAGGGGCCATCGCCCACAGCATCCTGGGCGGTATGGGCGGGGCCCGCTACTGCCAGGTGGTCCTTGGCTGGACATGGTTCGACCCCCTCGTCGGGGCCGTGATCGCCGCCCTGGTCTCAGCGGTCATCATCGCCTGGGTGCGCATCGCGGCGCACGAGCGCGAGGACACCGTGATCGGGGCGGTCTGGGCCATCGGCATGGCCGCGGGTCTGCTCTTCATCTTCAAGACGCCGGGCTACAACGAGGACCTCATGAGCTACCTCTTCGGCAGCATCCTCATGGTGAGGCCCCAGGACCTCTGGCTCATAGGCGGCCTTGACGCGCTGGTTGTGAGCGTGGGGCTGCTGTTCTACAACAAGTTCCTCGCCGTGTGCTTTGACGAGGAGTTCGCCAGGATCAGGGGGCTCAGGGTGGATCTCTACCACATCCTGCTGCTCTGCCTCACCGCGCTCACGGTGGTCCTCCTGGTGACTGTGGTGGGCATCGTCATGGTGATCGCGCTGCTCACCCTTCCTGCTGCCATTGCCTCGCAGTTTTCCAGGAAGCTGTGGCACATGATGGTCCTTTCGAGCCTGCTCACCATCGTCTTCACCACGGGCGGCATGGTGGTGAGTTATGGTCCCGACCTTCCCGCAGGCCCCACCATCATCGTCATCGCCGGGGCATGCTATATTGCCACACTGATTGCCGTGCGGGTTTCCGGAAAGGTAAGGGTCATATGAAAAAGACATGCGTGGTCATGGCCGTTGCGGCATTCTGTGTTCTTTCCGGGCTGGCCGGGCCGGGCCTGTGCTTCAAGGAACAGACCCGGGGCGACAACCTCATCACCATCGGCAAGGACCTTGAGGTGGAGGAGGGGACCGCGGCCGAGGTGGCAATCGCCCTGGGAGGCAACGTGATCGTGCAGGGCAGCGTGCACGGGAGTGTCGTGGCCGTGGCCGGTGCCGTCTACCTCGGGCATGCATCCGTGGTGGAAGGGGACATCGTGTGCATCGGCGGGCCTGTGGTACAGGAGGAGGGGGCCCGGGTGCGAGGAGAGATAACCGTGGTGGACACGGGATCCATGGGGTCACTGGTGAACAGGCTCAGGGACATCCGCATCCCGGGCGTGGAGGTCCCGGACCGCATCTTCTCCGCCCTGGGATGGCTTGCCGCTGTGGGCTTCATTTTCATCGCCCTGGCCGCGGCCGCCGTCATGCCTGCTGCCATCGGGGCGGTGTCCTCTGAGGTGGAGCACCACACGCTGCGGGCGCTGGCCATGGGGGTCCTCGGGACCGTTCTGGCGGTGCCGGTAACCCTGGTGCTCGTCGCCACCGTGGTGGGGATCCTCCTCATTCCCCTGTTCGCCCTCTGCATGGGCTGCGCCTTCCTGATGGGGTATATCGCCGTTGCCCAGCTCATCGGCAAGAGGCTCAGTATTGCCGTGAACAGGCCCGGGCGGCCCATGGTGCTGGAGACCCTCATGGGTGCGCTTGTGCTCTTCGTCATCGGCTTCGTGCCCGTGGCCGGGTTCCTCGCCAAGGCCGCAGCGACATTCCTGGGGTTCGGGGGCACGTTCGGGGCCATGACGGCCCGATGGCGGAGGACGGCCTGAGCACCCCGCTGCGTGCGGCTGACTATTCCCCGCTTCCCACCAGGGGGAGCACCCTGTCGATCCTGAAGGTGACCAGGTATCTCTGCTCCTGCTTCCCGGACTCATGGGAAGTCCCGTGACGGCTTCTGCGCATCTTCTCGATGAGCGCGGCGTCCTGCTCCTCACCGATCCTGGTGAGGTGGAGCCGCCTGCCGACGTACTTCTCCCCGTCTTCCAGAAAGATGTAGGCCGCATGGGGGTTGCTGGTGAGGTTGTCGCGGCTGAGCCGCTCGGCCATGATGAAAGCAACGGTCTCCTCGTCGATGAAATGGGGCTTTGCATACACGGCCCCGTTGACCCGGCCGGATGCATCCGCCGTGGCGAGCACCCCCTTGCCCTTTGCATGCTCGAAATAGTCCGACAGGCGCATGGTGTACCTCCTCGTGCATGGTTTCCAGTTCCATAGGGCATTTCCGGGAAAAGTCAAAGGGTGTCCCTGTATGATATGAAAAAAAACCAGTTCTGAAAGGGTGTTGTGCGGAAAAAGGGAAAAAAACAGGATGGCGGTTAGGGCATAGGACGCGCCATCCTTTAAGAGGAGGTTAAATCGTGTGTTCATTTATTTTGATGCAATGAGCAGAGAAAGGATGCATTATGCAGAATATTACCCATAACCTCCCGGGAAAGGGCGTGGTATTGCATGGGCAGGGACCGTGGCGGGTGCGGCGGTTTGTGGTTGCATCCTCATATGTTCTTCCATAGTGTGATATTCATGAGGATTTTATTCCGGCCAAGGGCCTGTGCAGCCTCATTCCTGCTCCGGGTGGGCATGATCGCCGCGATCTTCCACACCGGGAATTTTCTCCAGCCCGGTCTTCGGGCAGAGGATGTGCAGGCTGACAGGGTGCGGGTTGGGCTGGTACTCAGTGGCGGCGGCGCCCGTGGCGCGGCCCATGTGGGGGTGCTCAGGGCGCTCGAGGAGATGCACGTTCCGGTGGACTGCATCGCCGGCACCAGCATGGGGGCCATTGTGGGCGGTCTCTACGCCATGGGCATGCCCCTGGACGAGATAGCACGCATCACCACCCAGGTGGACTGGCAGGAGATCTTCACCGACGAGATCCCCCGCCGGCAGGTGATGTACAGGAACAAGTCCGATACCCGCCCCTACATCACGCACATGGATTTCGACCTCTCGGAAGGCGTGCATCTCCCCATGGGCATCATTTCCGGCAAGCGCGTCGACCTGTTCCTGCGCTCCCTCACACTCAAGGCCCCGGAGAACTTCGATGCCCTGCCCATTCCCTTCCGCGCGGTGGCCACGGATATCGTCACCGGGGACCCGGTGGTCCTTTCCCGGGGCGATCTGGCCAGGGCGCTGAGGGCGAGCATGGCCATCCCCGGAGCAGTTCCGCCCGTGCACATGGAGGGCATGCTGCTGGTGGATGGCGGCGTCTCCCGGAACCTGCCCGTCGACACGGTGCGGGACATGGGTGCCGATGTGGTCATTGCCGTGAACATCGGTACCCCGCTCAGCAGGGAGGAAGACCTGAAGAGCTTCCTCTCCATCATCGACCAGACCACGAACATCCTCACCAACAGGAATGTGCAGGCCCAGGTGAATCAGCTCACGGACCGGGACCTGGTCATAGAACCCGATCTGACGGGGATCACCACGGCGAGTTTTGACCGCATGCCCGATGCCATTCTGGCAGGCGCTGCGGCGGCGCATGACCGCGGAGAGGAGCTGCGGCGGTATGCCCTGGACGAAGAACAGTACCGGCTCTTCAGGGAGTCCTGCCGGTCTCGGGCGGTGCCCGCAACGTCCATCGAGTTCGTCAGGATGGAGCAGAAGGATCTCCTGGCCTCCGGCTTCTTCCTGCGCCTCGTCGGGATACGGCCCCAGAATGTCATGGAGAAGCAGATTCTTGCAAAGGACATCTTCGAACTCTACAAGCGGGACGACCTCGAAGACATCGATTTTCGCGTGGTGAAGGAGAACGGCCGGGAAGGCCTGGTCGTCTCGGCACGGGAAAAGGGCACGGTGCTGCATTCCCTGGACATCGGCATGGAGCTGTCCTCGGACATGGACAAGGACAACAGCTACCAGCTCCTCCTCAAGTACACCATGTCGAGGCTGAACTCCCTGGGAGGCCAGTGGAAGAACGAGTTCTGGCTGGGCCAGGACGAGCGTTGTTTCACCGAGTTCTACCAGCCCCTGAGCGCCTATGCCTGGCACATGTTCGTGGCTCCCTACGCGGAGTACCGGGATGACCTGGTGAACATCCATCGTGCATACGACTCTGACACCCCCTTCGCACGGTACCAGCTCACGCGGTCCTCTGCGGGCATGGACCTCGGGGTGCAGATGGGGGAATACGGCGAGATGCGGCTCGGCTATGTATGGGGCAGGTCGAAGGCCTCGCTGGATACCGGCATGCAGCTGCTTCCCACCATCAGGAGGGATGAGGGTTCGTACCGGATCAGGTTCGACGTGGACCAGCTGGACAGCCCGTATTTCCCCCGGGACGGCGTGCGGCTCGACGGGGGGTACCTCTATGGGCGGAAGCATCTCGGCTCCGACGAGAACTATGAGGCCCTGGAGACAGCGCTCACCGGGGCGCTCTCGTACGGGAGACATGCCGTGATTCTCCGCGCCAGGGCGGATTCGAACTTCGACACGACCGACACCCTGTCCCACGGGTTCTTCCTGGGCGGCCTGTTCGATCTCTCCGGACTGAACACGAACCAGCTCTACGGGAACCACGTGCTCTTCGGCGGCATCATCTATTCGTACCGGATCATGGAGCTCCCGGCATTCCTGGGGAGAGGGCTCTACGCAGGGCTTTCCTGTGAGGCCGGGAATGCCTGGACGGACAGGTCCGACATCGCGGCGGACGATGTCATCGAGGCGGGGAGCCTGTTCGTCGTGGCAGACTCCAAGCTCGGGCCGCTGTACATCGGCGTGGGCCGCGCCGAGCACGGCGCCACCGCAGCATATTTCTCCCTGGGCGTCATCCGGTTCTGACATGCACCCGGCGTCCCATGGGGAAAAGTAGTGGACACGGGTGTCCGCATAGGTACAATAGGCTCCGTGGGATCGAATCCCGATGGAATGAACGTGTATGCGGGGAGTCATGAAGAGAAGAACCTTGTATTTGGCCATGCTCTGGGCGCCGGTCGTCTTCCTGGCAATGGGGGTCTGCACCATCCTTGACACCAGGCTTCACGTCATGGCCCAGAACACCCCTCCAGAGGCTGTTGAGCAGGGCTCCGCCGCGGGGTGCAGACAGTGCCATGCGGGGTTCTTCGACCACTGGAGCGGGTCGGCCCACGGGTCTGCGGTGCGTCCCTACTCCAAGGAGCTTGCCCAAAGTTCACTGACGAGGCACAAGGGAACCATCACCATCGGCGGCGTCGACTATCAGGCGGAGGTGGGAGGCGGCACGGGCCGTGTGGTGGCAAAGGGCCGGTGGCCGTGGGAGACCAGGGAGTATCCCGTTGCGTATGTCCTGGGAGGGACCAGGGTCCTGTTCTTCCTCACGCCCGGTGAGCGGGGACGGCTCATGATCCTGCCCCTGGCCTTCGACAGCCGGAAGAGGGCCTGGATGGCGACTTCTCAAAGCGGCGTGGCCCATGCCCTCGTGGATGCCGACCCCGGGGCCTCCCAGTTGCCTGTGTTCAGCAGCACCTGCTACGGCTGCCACGTGAGCCAGGTGTCCGCGCCCTACGATCTCAAGTCGGATTCCTATGCCGCCATGGCCAGGGAGCCCGGCATCATGTGCGAGGCCTGTCACGGACCGGTGGCAAGGCACGAAAAGACCTTCAGGAGCACCCCGGGGCAGGCTGGCATGGACCTGATGCTCGCGAGCATCCGGAAGCTCCCGGCTGAACGGGTCGACGCGCTGTGCGGATCCTGCCACGGTCTGGTATCACCCATAACCGCATCCTTTGTGCCCGGCGATGCGCTCTTCGACCACTACGACCTTGCGACGCTGGAGCACCCCGGGTTCTCACCGGACGGAAGGACCCTCGGGGACACCCTGACGTACACCTCCTGGCTCATGAGTCCGTGCGTCCGGTCGGGAAGGCTCCACTGTCTCTCGTGCCATACCCTGGGCGGCTCGTACCGCTTCGCACAGAGGGCGAGCGCCAACAGCGCCTGCCTCCCCTGCCATGCGGCCATCGTGGGCAACGCCCCCGCCCACACGCACCATTCACCCTCAGGTGAGGGCGGCATGTGCGTCTCCTGCCACATGCCGAAGCTGGGAACTGGCGGCAGGCGGCATACCGACCACTCCATGCTTCCCCCCGCCCCCCGGGCGTCCATGGCCTTCAGGTCGCCCAACGCCTGCACCACCTGCCATGGGGACAGGACCAATGCCTGGGCGGAACAGCAGCTCGGGAAGTGGCATGCAACGGACTACCAGGCCCGGGTGATCGCACGGGCACAGCTCATCGATGCGGCGAGGAGGAAGGACTGGTCCCGCCTGGACGAGATGCTCTCCGCCATCTCCTCCAGGGACAGGGACGAGGTGCACGCCGCCTCCCTCATCAGGCTCATGAACGGCTATGACAACCGGAGGAAGGTCCCGGCGCTCGTTGCGGCACTCAAGGACCGTTCCCCCCTGGTCCGTTCGGCAGCTGCCCAGGGGCTCGGCGGCGTCCTGGACCCCAAGGTCACCGGACAGCTCGCCGCTGTGGCCGGCGACCCGGTGCGGCTCGTCAGGATCAGGTCCGCATCCTCGCTCGCCGGTGCGGGAAGGACCACCCTTCAGCCGGAACAGGCACAGGTCCTGGCCAGGGCATCCGGCGAGTACCTCTCGTCCCTGGCGGTGCGACAGGACGACTGGACCTCGCACATGGGCATGGGCGCCTACTTCCTCGGACAGGGGGACGCGGACAACGCGCTCATAGCCTTTGCCGCGGCCTCGAAGATGAAACCCGGGGCCGTGCAGCCCTATGTGAGCGCATCCATCGCCCAGGCCGCCCTGGGAAGGCTCGAGAAGGCTGAGCTCGCCCTGAACAAAGCGCTCAGCCTGGAACCGGACAATGCGGCGGCGCTCTTCAACATGGGGCTCCTGAGGAACGACCAGGGCCGGAGCGCCCAGGCCGAGCAGTACCTGAGAAAGGCCCTGGAGAGGGATCCGAACCTGGCGGGCGCGGCCTACAACCTGAGCCTCATCCTGTCCGGGGACCGGGTTGCGGACGCCGTGCACTGGGCACGGATCGCCTACCGTATTCAGCCCATCGAGAAGCACGGCTTTCTCCTGGCAACCCTCCTGAAGAAGGGCGGCGACTGGAAGGAGGCCGTGGTGGTCCTTGAGGGCCTCATCGCCTCGTACCCGCTCAACGCTGAGGCGTACCTGCTCCTTGGCGAGATTTACGAGAAACAGGGCAGGGCAGGCAATGCCCGGGACCTGTACCGGCGCGGCATGGCCCTGGAGGAGATGAACGAGAGGGACCGCACGAGGCTGGAGGTGAAGCTGGACAGGCTTCGCTGATCAGAGGAAGATGCGCAGGCCCGCCGCGATCGCGCCCGGTCTGAGGCTGAAGGCGCCGGAGGCCTCGGCCACGGGGGTGAACCCGCACTGGCTGCACACAACCTCGCTCCGGTCCTTCACGTAGCAGCCCTGAAACACACTTCCATCCGGGTTGACGTTCACGAGCAGGTCCTGTCTGCATGTCCAGGTGTTGTCCATCATGGCGCGGATGCCCCAGGAGGAGTTCAGGATGGGAAACCCCTGCCGCTTGAGGCCGAAGACGGTCGCCAACGCCTCGTGGCGCTGCTGGCGGCTCAGGGCGAGGTCTTCCTCGCCCCGGTGGTACGGGTAGAAGAGCTGCACCGTGATGCCGGATACAGTGGGCATGCCGCTGACCACCCGCACGATCTCCGGGAGTTCCTGAAAGTTCTTCCTGTTCAGGGTGGTGTGGACATAGAGCCTCCTGTGCCGGGACGACCTGATGTTGGACATCACGACGTCGTACGAGCCGCTCCTGAGGGAGTTGTGCGTTTCCCTTGTTCCGTCGAGGCTGACCCAGAGCGCATCGGTGGGGACGTCCAGGGACCGTGTGCCGTTGGTGGTGGCCGCCGTGCAGACGAAACGCTCCCTAGCGTAGCGGGCCAGGTCGGCGAAGGTGTGCTGTCCATCCCACCACAGCAGGGGCTCGCCGCCTTCGAAGACCACGATGGGACACCCCATTTCGGAGAGGGTGTCCAGCGATCCGGTGGCAGTGACCCAGTCCATGTGTGTGCCGGGCCGTCCGGCGAGGTGGTGGAAGGGGCAGGCGCTGCATGCCAGGTTGCAGCGGTAGGTGAGCTTTACGCTGGCGATGAGCGGGATGGCGCGGCCCAGGATGCGGGACTTGACGAAGAAGGCCGCCAGGGATGCGACTCTTCTCATGACTGCAGGCGCACTCCTGATGTTCGGCGGACCCAGTGATGATACTCCGCCGCCTTGGCGAGGGCGGCCACAGCCCTGTCAGGAGCACTGTAGGACATGATGCCGCGGCTGTCCAGGAAGTCCACCGGGTTGTTCTCGAAGCGGATGTCGAAGCTCATGATGTCAATGACCGGCACGATGGGACGGCGGTAGGTCCCGATGAGGCCGGCCACGAGTTCGAAGAGGCGCGCCTCTTCCTGCATCATGAGCTCGGAGGCATCCTGCACCGCCTCCTTCGGAATGGTCTCCGAGCGCATCCAGCTCCGGGCACGCAGGGACATGTAGCCCAGACCCATGAGGAGGACGGCATCCGCGCTGGCGTGCTCCATGAGCTCGGTGATGGTGTCCGTGATGACGCTCACCCGGGAAGGCGCCACCAGGTCGATGGGGTTGCCCCTGCTCCAGTAGGGGGGCAGGATGGCATCGAGGGTCTGCACCAGCTCATCTGAGAGGGGCTCCACAATGAGCCCCCCCGCTGCGCAGGCGTCCGTCGCCAGGACGCCCCAGCCGCCCCCCAAGGTGATGATGGCCACCCGGCGGCCGGGCATGGGGGGCTGCATGAGCATCCCCGTCACGTCGATCATCTCGTCCATGGTGGAGACCTCGATGATGCCGGACTGGCGGCACATGGCCCTGAACACGGCATCGTCGCCCGCCAGAGCGCCGGTGTGTGACAAGGCCGCGGCGGCTCCCTGGGCTGTTCTGCCGCCCCTGATGAGCACGATGGGCTTGACCGGTGACACCCTCCGGGCGGTCTCGAAGAAGCGCCGCGGATGCCTGAGTCCCTCCACGTAGAGGCAGATGATCCGCGTCCGCTCGTCGCGCTCGAGGTACTCCAGGAAGTCCTCCATGGTGAGGTCCGCCTCGTTCCCGGTGCTGATGAGACGGCTGATCCCGACACTTCTCCGCAGAAAGCGGTACGAGATGGACGTTCCCAGGTTGCCGCTCTGGACCGCCAGCGCCACGCACCCAGGCTGCAGGGGCATGGATGCCATGAGGACGTGCATGGTGCTGGGGTAGGCGCTGTACACGCCCATGGTGTTGGGCCCTACGATGCGCATCCCGCCCGAGCGCGCCGCCTCCACCACCCGGCGTTCCAGGCGGGCGCCTTCCTGTCCCGTTTCGGAGAACCCTGCCGTGATGACGATGGCCGCTGGGATGCCCTTTGCCGCACACTGGGTGATGGAATCGAGGACCAGGGGTTCCGCCACCACGATCACCGCCAGGTCGATGGCCTGGGGGATCTCGTCAAGGCTCGTGTACACCTGGCGGCCGAACCAGTCATTACCCCTGGGGTTCACCGGGAAGATCCCGCCCGTGAACCCGCGGTTCACCAGGTGGTGGAGGATGTTGAACCCCCACTTGAACACATTGGTGGACGCGCCGATGAAGGCGATGTTCCTCGGCTCGAAGAGACTTTTCAGGTCGGTGCCGCCGGTCATGGGCTGCGTTCAGTACGTGCCCGGGAAGTCGGGTTTCCTCTTCTCCTTCTGGGCGCGCACGCCCTCGCGGGCGTCCTGGCTGGCAAAGATGGGCATGCCGATCTCCACCTCCCGGATGAAGAGGTCTCTGAGCTCTCTCATGCGCATCTCCCGGTTGAAGCGGATGATGCCCTGGGTGGCCAGCGGCCCGTTGTCCGCGATCTTCCCGGCGAGCTCCATGGCGGTGTCCATGAGCTTCTCCTTCTCCACCACGCGGTTGAGGAAGCCCCACTCGTACATGGTCTTCGCGTCGAAGTTGCCCGCGGTGAGCAGGATCTCCAGGGCCCTGCAGGTCCCCACGTGGCGGGGGAGGAAGACGTTGCCGCCGCCCGTGGGCATGATGCCCAGGCTGGCCTCGCGCATCTGGAACACCGCGTCGAGGGACGCCACCCTCAGGTCGGCGCCCATGACCATCTCGAACCCGCCGGTGAGGCAGTAGCCGTGGATGGCCGCGATGACGGGCTTGTTCACGAAGCTCATCTTGAGCATGGCCTCGCCCACGCCGCTGCCGTCCCACCCGCTGATGATCCACTTCTCCGCCTCGTTTTCGGGCTGGCGGGCGCCGGTGAGGATGGGGATGGCGGTCTTCAGATCCATGCCGGCGCAGAAGATGTTCGGCAGGGCCGAGTAGAGCAGGGCCACCCGGACCTGCGGGTCCTCGTTGACATCTATCCAGGTCTTGTGCAGTTCGAGGAGTATGCCAGGATCCAGCGCGTTGAGCTGCTGGGGGCGGTTCAGTCCGATCTTAGCAATGTGCCCGGTCTTTTCGTAGACGAGATTCATGGTTCCTCCCTTGGATGGGCGATGCGCCTCTGTGTTCAGGTGTAGCGGGATGCTGGAGCTTTGTCAACCAGAGGCGGCGAAGGCCGTGAGGCCGTGCCGTGCTACCTGCAGTCATACCCCATGAGCATCTGCGTACCGTCCGGGCCAACGATCACCCCCTTGCCACCGAAATACACCAGGTGGTCCTGCTCCCACATCAGGTCGAGGGGGAAGTCGGGATCGTCGCAGCAGGCCTTGTATCCCCTCCCGATGTCGCTGGGCTCCACGCCGATGTAGGAGTTGTCGAGGTAGAAGCTCGTCCGGCGGAGCGGGTGGGAGTCGTCACCCCTTCTCAGCCAGGCCGGGGACCCCTCCTTCACCAGGGTCCTGTCCGCGCAGCGGAGCGCCTTGAGCTGTGCCCTGGCTTTCCGGGCGGAAGAACCGTCCGGGTACCGCATGAGATATAGGGAATAGCCCCTGGTGGTGCCGTCTTCCTTTGCCTTCTGGAAGCGCATGGGTTCGACCTTCTGGAGGGCCTGCTGGGTGTACTCGCTGTCCGGGTACTTCCTGAGGAACTCGTCGTAGGCCTCCAGGGTGTTGATGGACAGGGCCTTCTCCCAGTCCATGTTCACCGTGGAGCACCCGGCAAGGACGAGCATGCATACGAAGGATACGAACAATGACAACGGCTTCATGATGACCTCTTCTATTGAATGTGATCGTACTCCTGTCAGTGCATCCCGGGTTCAACCGCCCGGAGAAAGCATTTCAGGGAGCTGCGGAGGCTGCAGCCTCAACAGGGGCATATCATATCACAGCTGGGAGAAAATTCAAGGGATGTGGTTCAGGGGCAGCAGGGCCTCTACGACGGCGTGGTGCCCGGGTACTGGCTCTTGAGCAGGGCCATGTCCACGGCCTTTCTGCCCTCATCGGTGAGGTAGGCCTCGAACATGGCCATGATCATCTTGATGAGGTTTGCGATGATGTCTTCGCGCTTGAAGCGCTTCTCCACCAGGTAGTTGTGGATGAGCTGCAGCACCATGCCGCTCACCGCGGTGCCGAAGAGCATGGGGTCGATGCCCTCGATGACCCCCTCGTCGATCCAGCGCTGGATGTCCTCGCCGGCGTCCTGGGCGAATCCGCGGAAGTAGTCCCACACGCTGCCGTCGAGCTTCTCGTCCACCCCGAAGCTCACCCGCAGGAGCATGAGGAGCTGCTGGGGGTTGGCGTCCACATAGTCGTAGATGGCGTTGAAGGTGTTCTTCAGCGTCTCGAAGCGGGCCTCGGGGCTCCAGATGTCGATGGGGTCGCGCAGGCTCTTCACAGTAACCCTGAGCGACTCCAGGCTCTCGATGGTGATCTGCTCGAAGAGGTCGCGCTTGTCCTTGAAATGATTGTAGAAAGTTCCCGCTGACATGCCCACGGCCTTGACGATGTCCATGACCTGGGTGTTGTGGTATCCGTACTTGCTGAAGAGCTCGCAGGCCGCCATGATGATGCGGTCTCTGGTCTCCTCCCTGCGCTTTTCCGATGTCTTGGCCATTCTCCCCGCCTAAGTCATTGAAACGGGTACGCAAAAAATGCTGCATGGAAGATAGGACCTTGCCGCTCAGATGTCAAGCAAAATGCCGCAGCGGGGACGGTCGATCCAGGGTGCATGACTATGGACGGGCCTGAGAATTTATGGTACTCAGGAGTGAAAGCCTTTCCATAGCAGCGTACGTAAACACACCAAAATCTTGTATGAGGGGGAAAACTCTATGAGGTGCAAGACACTCTTTGCAGCAGTCTGTTTTGGAGTGGTGTTCGGGCTTCTGACGTTCGTTTCCGGTTGCCAGAAGCAGGAGTCGGCCACCGAGCAGCCGGCGGTGACGGAGGGAGCGGCCCCTTCAGGCGAGCAGGCTGCACCCGGCGAAGAGGCTGCCCAGCCCGCAGAGGCTGGAGGAGTCCCCAAGGTGGTGGTCGTGGCGACGGACGCCACCTGGCCCCCCATGGAGATGCTCGACGCCAGCAAGAACATCATCGGGTTCGACATCGACTTCCTCAATGCGGTGGCCAAGGAGGCGGGCTTCGCCGTGGAGTTCAAGAACGTTGCCTGGGACGGCATCTTCGGCGGTCTGGACACGGGGAACTACCATGCGGTCATCTCGTCGGTCACCATCACGGACGAGCGCAAGCAGAAATATGACTTCTCGGAGCCCTACATCAACGCGGGCCAGGTCCTCGTGGTGCCCAAGACTGCCAAGGGCGTGAAGACGCTCGCCGACCTCAAGGGCAAGAAGGTGGGGGCTCAGATCGGCACCACCGGCGCCATGGAGGTCCAGAAGGTGAAGGGCATCGAGCTCAAGAACTACGACGAAATCGGCCTGGCCTTCGAGGACATGGCGGCAGGCAGGGTGAACGGCGTGGTCTGCGACACCCCTGTGGCAGCGGACTATGCCTTGCAGCGGGCCGAGTACAAGGCCAAGTTCATGATCGTGGGTGAACCCTTCACCCAGGAGCAGTACGGCGTCGTGGTGAAGAAGGGCAACAAGCAGCTCGTGGACCTTCTCAACAAGGGCATCAAGGCCGTGCAGGAAAAGGGCATCGACAAAGAGCTTGAGAAGAAGTGGCTGAGATAGCACCCAAGAAGTTCAGGAAGAAGAAGAACGAGGAACCGAAGAAGGTACTCATCGACGTAGGAGACGGGGCCGCCATCCCCTCAAAGGAGGATGTCGGCCTCTTCACTGCATGGCGGGTGGCCTTCTTCGGCGCCATCGGGATCTCCGCGGGTCTGTGCATCTTCAAGCCGGACCCGTACCTGGAGATCATGAAATTCGTGCCGGACGGCATCCTGGTGACCTTCGAGGTCACGGTGCTCTCCATCCTCCTGGCCCTGGTGATCGGCCTGTTCACCGGCCTGGGCAGGATCTCGAAGAACAGGCTCATCAACGGCACCGCGTCGCTGTACGTGGAGGTCATCCGGGGCATACCACTGCTGGCACAGCTCTTCTACATCTACTACGCCCTGGGCAGGTTTGTCCAGCTGCCGCCGCTGCCCAGCGCGGTTATCGCCATGGGTGTGTGCTACGGGGCGTACATGGGCGAGATCTTCCGGGCCGGCATCCAGGCCATTCCCAAGGGCCAGAGCGAGGCGGCGCGGTCACTGGGCATGACGCCAGCCCAGTCCATGTACCACGTCATCCTCCCCCAGGCCGTCAAGACCATCCTGCCGCCCGTGGGCAACGAGTTCGTGGCGCTTTTGAAGGACTCGTCCCTGGTCTCCATTCTGGCCGTCGCCGACCTTTTGCGACGGGGCCGCGAGTTCGCCTCCCAGAGCTTCGACTACTTCGAGACCTACACCATGGTGGCGCTCGTGTACCTCATGATCACCCTGTTCTTCTCGAAGCTCATCAGCATCATGGAGGAAAAGATCAGTGCGGAATGACGGCCGGAAGAAGATGGTGGAGATGAAGGGCGTCACCAAGTACTTCGGCGCCCTCAAAGCCCTGGACAGCGTGACTCTGGACGTCTACGAGGGGGAGAAGGTGGTCATCATCGGCCCCTCGGGCTCGGGCAAGAGCACCCTGCTGCGCTCGGTGAACCGGCTGGAGGAGATCAACGGCGGCACCATCGTCGTGGACGGCTTCGACATCTACGACCCCGCCGTTGACATCAACAAGGTGCGGGTGGAGGTGGGCATGGTGTTCCAGCAGTTCAACGTGTTCCCGCACAAGACCGTGCTGCAGAACCTCACCCTTGCCCAGCAGGTGGTCCGCAAGCGCTCGAAGTCCGAGGCCGAACAGATCGCCTTCAGGCTCCTGGACAAGGTGGGCATTCGGGAAAAGGCCCACGTGTACCCCACCAAGCTCTCCGGCGGCCAGCAGCAGCGCGTGGCCATCGCCCGAGCGCTCGCCATGCAGCCGCGGCTCATGCTCTTCGACGAACCCACGTCGGCCCTGGACCCGGAGATGATCGGCGAGGTGCTCGACGTCATGGTGAACCTGGCCAAGGAGGGCATGACCATGATCGTGGTTACCCACGAGATGGGCTTTGCCCGCGAGGTGGCGGACCGGGTCATCTTCATGGACTACGGCGTGATTCTGGAGGAGGGTTCCCCGGAGCACTTCTTCGCTAATCCGACGCACGAGCGGGCCCAGCAGTTCATGCGTCAGATCCTGTAGATGCGGGTTTTTATTAGACGCGGACAGACCTGAAGGAATGCCTTTCCCGGTGCTCATACACCATTGACAAGCCCTTCGGGTCTGTGCAAAAAACAACACCTGTGCCAGCGTAGCTCAGTGGTAGAGCAGCTGATTCGTAATCAGCAGGTCCAGGGTTCAAATCCCTGCGCTGGCTTCACGCTTTCATGGTGTTACGAATACCTTCTCGCTGTTCTATAGCAACCCATGACGAGCCGAAAAAATTCGGCTCATGACAAGTCACATGATCCCTGTTGAGCATAATTCATCCTTTCTGCGTTCAATATCGAGGATCGTAATCACTGCCGCTGAAACCTTGTCCTTGTGTATATCAAGCCCACAACAATGATGGTGCACCACACTTACTAATAAGTGCATAATTGGGATAATGTTAAGGCAACAATTAAAGCCATTCTGCATGCACATAATGTCCTGACTAAAACGCACTTGTGAGTAAAACTGCCTTTGAATCTCCTCGGCTCATGTCCTGCCCTCCTATGGGTTGTAGCGAGACACAACCATATTGCGGCAACTCATGAGTCTTCTGCTACACTATTCTCATCCTTCGTTGTGCCCGACCCCGGGCATGGGGGTTGGTAAAACAGGAGGGAGAATCATGCAGAATACCGAGGACCTCCCTGCAGAGATGCACCAGTCCGTCCAACTCCTCCTTATCGTGTCCCTCCATCTTACCTGCCCCGTGATGCTTGTTGATGACCGTGTTCAACCGCCTGGCCGCGGCAAAGATGGTATTGATTCCCTCCGGGATGTTCAGGTCATTATCCATTGCCTTGCAGAAACGTGTGATGAGGGGGGTATCTCGACGTGTCCTCGTTCCCGGTGGATCGCAATCCCTGCTCGCACGTTCATAGAGCCTGTACAGCCGGGTGAGTGCAGCCTGTGCCTGGCCTATCCTTTCCGTAGTGAAATCCAGAGTCCGCCTGTAATGGGTGGAAAGAATAAAGAGACGTATGGCTTCTGGATGAAACATGCCGCACAGGTCGCCGATGAGATATGGGGTGCCACAGGACCGGGACAGTTTCCTGTTGTCTGCGGTCACAAGTTCATGGTGGATCCAGTATCTGGCAAGAGGGGTTCCATGGCAAGCCGTTGCGATGGCACGCTCATTCTCGTGGTGGGGGAAGAGGAGGTCTCTGCCGCCACCGTGGATGTCGAACTCTGATCCCAAGAGTCGTTGGGCCATGGCCACGCACTCAATGTGCCAGCCGGGCCTTCCGAGACCCCAGGGACTCCTCCATACGGGACCTGGGCCGTCGGCCCGTTTCCAGAGCGCGAAGTCCCTGTCATCACCCTTGGTGTGCACGCTTTTCACCGTTGAGGCATGGCGCAGGCTGGAACCCTTGCCGGAATAGTTCAGGGCCCCATATCCCTCGACAGAACCTGCCCGGAACAGGACGCTGCCGTCTTGAGCATAGGCGTTTCCACTGGAGACAAGCTTTCCGATAAGAGAGATGATCTCAGGTATGTACTCCGTTACTCGCGGTTCATGATCCGGGCGTTGGGTGCCGAGATGATTCATGTCGTCATGATATGACTCGATGTACCTGTCGGCGATCTTTGATGTGCTCGTTTCCATGAGCAGAGAGCGATCGATGATCTTGTCGTCGATGTCCGTGAAGTTCCTCACATGTGTGACCCGGAACCCCAGGAATCTCAAGTACCTGGCCACCGTGTCGAAGAAGACCTCGGATCGCGCGTGGCCCAGGTGGGCATGGTCGTACACCGTGGGACCGCAGACATACATCCGGACGTGGCCTGAACGCATGGGTACAAAAGGCTCCTCACTCCGGGTCAGGGAATTATGAAGGAGCAGAGACATCACCGATGCCTTTCAGGATCCTCTCGTTGCCCCTGCGTTCAGTGAGACCGACTTCATCGAGGTATTCGAGGATGGGTACTCCTACGGTGCGACCATACCCGAGGACATCAGGACAGTCCGCCGCCCTCATGGTGCCGTTCTGGGCGATCCACCTGCATACCCTTGCCTTGATTTCTTCAATTCCGCTTCGCGAGAGGTATCTTTCATTGCTCAACCGTACCACGTCACCCCGGGAGATGAGATGTTCCAGGGATTTCCGTATCCCCCTCGTCTCCCGTTCCTGTTCCAGGAACACCAGGATCTGTTTCAGTGTCACAGGTGCCAGGCCGGATGATTCGATGAAGGCCAGGATGGTCTGTGTCATGCGATCCAGACCCGTGGACGTGTCCATGGACAGGGAGGGAACAGTGAACCCCCCGCTGACTGCCACTATCCTGCCTCTTTGCACCAGGTCATCCAGGATGTACTTCAAGACCGAGGCATCGAGCCGGGCCCCGAGAGAGGATGCAATATATGCCGGTCCCACATGGTCCCTGCCTAGTTTCACTGTATTCTCAATATGATCTGCAACCAGATCCCTCATGCGATGAAAGAATGATGTGGAAATGAAGTGTTCATCATCAACGGCCACGAGAATACCTGACTGCACCGCTTCGTCCAAGGCTTCATGGAGTAGGTCACGGGAATGTCCGGACATGCGGCCCAACACCTCTGCATTCACGATTGTTTCCGACCTGGCATCGGCCCACGCCTTGACAAGGGCTGCAGGATCGCCACACTCCAGTGCTCTCATGACAGGGACCACACGCCTGGCATGTGCCTTCCGGAATTTTATTGAACTTGCTTCCAGGATCTTGCCGCCACCCAGGATCATGGGGGAATTCAACGGGGTGATCACATACCGGTCACCTGGCAGTGCCCCTGTTGGCTCGGCAGGCCGAAGCTGTGCTGATCCGGTTTCGCCGGGGGCCAGCTCTGTCTGTTCCATGAGAGAGATGAACACTGGTGATACTGCAGTACCCAGGAACATTCTCACCCGGTCCCCGGTATGGAGAGATTTGTGGGCATACCCTGAGACAACGAGTGTTCCGTTCAGGAATTTTTCAGGGATGACCCGACCTGGTTCGACCAGTTGCATGCCACGGGAGATCTCTCTCGCAGAGACTCCCTGCAGGTTGATGCCCACACGGCAACCGCCTGAGGCCATGTCCACACTTTCGTGGTGGGTCTGGATAGAGCGGACACGGGCTATCTTGCCGGAAGGAACGATCTCCACACGGTCACCTCTGCGCACAGACCCTGAGAACACAGTACCGCTGATCACGGTGCCCAACCCCTGCATGACCCGGATCTGGTCGATGAACATCCTGAACGGTCCACTGACATTCCGTGCGGAGTCCATGGACCCGGTCATGGATTGAAGGGCGGATATTATTTCGTTTCTCCCCCTTCCATCAAGTGCTGAAAATGCGATTATGGGGCAGCCATGGAGAAACGAACCAGCCGTAAGGTCGGACACCTCCATTTTCGCGATATCGAGGGTGTCCGTGTCAACGAGATCTGCCTTGCTGAGTGCCACGAAACCGGATCGGACCCCGAGGAATTTCAGGATCTCCAGGTGCTCCCTGGTCTGGGGCATGACTCCGTCATCGGCCGCGATCACGAGTATTGCCGCATCCACGGCGCTCAGCCCCCTGATGGTGTTCTTCATGAAGTCCGTGTGGCCCGGCACATCCACCAGGCTCACCTGCACGTCTGCATGGAGTTCGAGTGGAGCAATCCCGAACTCCATGGACATCCCGCGCCGCTTCTCCTCCTTCATCCTGTCTGTGTCAATACCGGTAAGCGCACGAACGAGACTTGTCTTGCCATGATCGACATGGCCAGCAATACCCACGGTCATGAGGTGCTTCATGGCTGAATGGACTGTTGTTCCTCGGTCTCTTCCCTCGGAGGACACCTTGGAGAAGAGTGGAAAGGGTTTTCATGTATGGAAGGGGCAAGGGGAATCGAACCTCCTCCTCGTTTGTTAGACGAGGCCAACGGATTTGAAGTCCGCGGGGTGCCCAGCACCATTGCCCCCATAACATGTAACGCTACGAAACTCTTAACCATTGTCGGCTCATGGAGTGGATGAACAGGCGTTCTCTTTTCAGATGAAGTGCTCCCTTGAGGGTGTGATGAGTCTCAGGAGCAATGCCTCTTATTCTGCCGGAAACGATCTGATGAGATATGACCAAACACAATCTCCTGTCCCGCTGCCTTCTCGACGGCAGGACCTTCAGGTGTAAATGGGCATGATAAACCAGGCCAGAAATGGGAATTTAAAAGTAGTCCACT
>CAZNGL010000007.1:0-50043 GCA_964572405.1 uncultured Bacteriovoracaceae bacterium | reverse complement strand
AGCGACTTGAGCACCTCCAGCATGTTCAGGATGACGTCCGGGGTCCCTTCGGGCAGCTCCCGGGGCACGGAGTCCGTATCGATGGAGCTGGTGTCGAAGATGTTGAACAGCAGCACTGAGTAGTAGGCCACCGTGGCCCGACCGGACTCGGTGATGATGGTGGGGTGCGCGATGCCGTGTTCGTTCAGGATCTCCATGATGGCCTCGATGACGTCGGCGCAGTACTCGTCCAGGGTGTAGTTGCGGGAGTTCATGTAGTTGGTGTGGGACCCGTCGTAATCCACGGCAAGGCCGCCGCCCAGGTCGATGTAACCCATGGCAGCGCCTTCGCCCACCAGACCCGCGTACACCCGGCATGCCTCCTGGATGGAGGCCCGGATATCCCGGATGTTGGGGATCTGGGAGCCCAGGTGATAGTGGAGGAGCTGGAGGCAGTCCAGCATCTTGCATTTCTTGAGCTTCTCGATGGTCTCGATGATCTGGGAGATGGTCAGGCCGAAGATGCTCCGGTCGCCCCCGGATTCCGTCCAATGCCCGCCGGCCTGGGTGGCGAGCTTCAGGCGGACGCCGAGCAGCGGCCTGATCCCCAGCGCCTTTGAGCGTTCCAGGATCAGGTCCAGCTCCCCGGGCATCTCCAGCACGAAGAAGCACTTGAACCCCATCTTGCAGGCATACAGGCCGAGGTCGATGAACTCCCGGTCCTTGTAGCCGTTGCAGACCAGGCAGGCCTCCTTGTCCTCCAGGAAGGACAGGGCAGCGATGAGCTCGGCCTTGCTGCCGGCCTCGAGCCCGTGGTGGTAGAACTTGCCGATGCGGGTGATGGCCTCGATGACCTGCTTCTGCTGGTTCACCTTGATGGGGTAGACACCCTTGAAGGCCCCCTTGTAGTCGAACCTGGCAATGGCGGAGCGGAAGCTCTCGTGCATCTGGATGATCTGGGAGTCGAGGATGTCCTCGAAGCGCAGGAGCATGGGCATGTCGTACCCGCGTGCCCTGATCCCGGAGATGATCTCGGGGAGGTTGACGGATACATGCTTTTTGTCCCGCAGCGGCGTGACGATGACGTCGCCCTTCTCGGAGATGCTGAAGTACCCTGCCCCCCATTCCCGGATCTGGTAGAGGTCTGCGGAATCCTCCACGGTCCACCGCTTCATCTTCTGCTTCTGTTTCATCGGTACGCCCCCAACGCTAAAAATCCTAGAGCTCTATAGATCCTAAGATCAGCCCCTTCTACAGGAAAATGATGGTGAAGGCCAGCGTGAACCGGCTTTTGCGTTCATTTTGGGCCTCGCGCCACGGCAGATTCTCTGATAGGCTGTCACTATATCGTGTGCACTGCGAAAGGGGGCTCCATGCTCAAGAGCAAAGGGTTCTGGTACCTCATGATGGCCGGTGCGTTCCTGGGTTGGGTGTTCATCGTGGCGGGCCTTCTCAGGCCCTTCAGGAATGAAACGCTCAAGAGGCTCTGGAAATCCGTGGCGCTGACCTGGCTCGTGGGCCATCCCCTGGAGCTTGTCCTGTCAAGGGGCATCGGCGCGGCGGCCGGCGTCTCCCCGGCAAAGACCCTCATAAAGACCATGCTTTACGGGTTCACCTGGTGGCTTCCCGTCAGGCTCGGGGTCTTCAAGGCCTGACCGGCCACGCTGTCCTTCACGGGCGCTGCCGGGCCAGGGCCGTGGCAATGGCCAGGCCCAGGTTCTCAATGGTATAGGGCTTCCTGATGTACTGGTTCACCCCCAGGGACAGTGCCTCGCGGACACGCTCATTCTCCGCGAAGCCGCTGGCGATGACTGCCCTCTGGCCGGGGTGTATCTCGATGATCCGCCGGTAGGTGTCCAGCCCGTCCATGCCCGGCTCCATGATCATGTCCAGGAGCACCAGTTCGCAGGAATTGTACCTGAGGAATTCAAGGGCATCCTCGCCGCTTGCCGCCGTGACCACCGTGTAGCGCAGCCGCTTGAGGATCTGCGAGGCGATCTCCCGCTGGGAGCCCAGGTCGTCCACCACCAGGACGAGTTCCCCGCTCCCCAGGTAGTCGTCCACGGACAGGGCCTTGCCTTCGGGCAAGACCTCTTCGCGGGTGACCGGGAAGTAGAGCTCGAAGGACGATCCCCTGCCCGGCGTGCTGTGGACATTGATGTATCCCTGGTGGTCCTGCACGGTCCCCCAGACCACGGCCATGCCGAGCCCGGTGCCGCTCCTGCCCATGACCTTCTTGGAGTAGAAGGGTTCGAAGATGCGCTTGAGGTCTGCCTGTTCGATGCCCACCCCGTCGTCTTCCACCCTGAGCACCACGTAGTCGCCGATGGACACTGCGTCGTAGCCCTCAATGGGCCGCTCCACAAAGGTGTTCTGCGTGGTGATGGTGATCCTGCCGCCCTGCGGCTGTGCCTCCATGGCGTTGATGATGAGGTTCATGAGGGTCTTCCTGAGGTGGATGGGAGAGCCCTTGATCTTCAGGAGGTTCTCTTCGAGCCGGAGTTCGATGCGGGTGTCGGGGTGCTGTGCCACGAGGTTCAGGTGCTCGGGCGACCGGAGGTAGTCATGGATGATCTGCTCGTTCAGGTCAAGGGTCTCCATGCTCATGACCCCGCGCCGGGCAAGGGTGAGGAGGTCCTGGACGATGGCTGCCGCCTTCTGTCCGGAGTCGCGGATGATCCGGATGGGTTTGCGCAGGGGGCTGTCCTCGGGCAGTTCCATGAGGAGGAGGTCAGGATAGCTCACGGTCCCGGAGAGCACGTTGTTCAGGTCGTGGGCAACCCCTCCCGCGAGCAGGCCCAGGGCCTCCATCTTCTGTGAGCGCGCCAGGCGCTCCTCGAGCTCCACGCGCACTCTGTCCGCCTTGATGCGCTCGTTCATTTCCGTCCGGAGCTGCTCGTTGCTCTTCAGGAGCTCTGCGGTCCGCTCCTGGACCATGTCCTCCAGGCGGGCATTGAGCTGTTCCAGCACCTTGTTGGCCTGCTCCAGGTCCTGGGCGTACTTCTGCCTGGCCTCCATGGATGCCAGCAGGGCGTTGTGCTGCTCGTCCAGCATGGCTGACAGTTCGTTGAATGCCATGGCCACCCTGCCGATCTCATCCGTGGACAGAAGGGGGATCTGTTCCCCCAGCTCCCCCTTCTGGAGCCTGGCAATGGCTTCCCCGAGCATGGTGGTCGGTCGCAGGACGAATCGGTGGAGCAGCTTGTTGAGCAGGAAGGACATGACGAAGAGTGTTGACACCAGCAGCGCCACGAACACCCAGAACGCGCGCAGCGACTCCATGTCCAGCTCCTCCAGGTCGTAGAACATCCTGATGAAGCCGACACGCTCGCCGATGACCTCGATGGGGGTGGCATATGCAGCATGGGAACGGCCGAGGAACTCCGTCCTCACGAAGGAAGCCCCGGTGATGAGCGCTGAGCGCTCTCTGGAGGTGAGGATGCGGTCGAGTTCTTGGTGTGTGGAGATCAGCGGCTTCCCGTCGGTATCGTGAACCGCGATCTCGGTGATCCCTTTCACCTGCAGGAGGTTCTGGACGGAGATGTTGAGGGCGTCTTCCTGCCGGGCGAAGATCTCGTTGGCGATCTCGTCCTTCTTCTGCTCGAACACCGTGCTCAGCAGCAGCCGGATCTCCTGGACCCGGACCTCTCTCCGGTGCGCCTCGAAGAAGGAGAAGATGGCCCCGAAGAAGAGGGCCACAATGAGGCACGCCAGGGTTATGGCTGCATTGATCTTGAATCTGAGGCTCTGGAACTTCATTGCTGGCACCTTAATGATCCTCATCGGAAAAAGGGCGCAGAGGGATAACGAGCCATGGAGAGGGCGTTTCGGGGGAACCTCATCGGAGGTGATTCCCCCATAGGTCAGAGCGGCTCAGGGGGGAGAAAAGCTCTTGTAGTATCGCCAGGCTCCATCATTGAACCGCATGATGCTCACCTCCTTGCCCAGGGGGTCCCCCGTCCCGTCAAAGGTGATGCTCCCGGTGGCCCCCTTGAAGCCTTTCGTCTTGGCAAGGGCTGCCCTGATCTCGCGGGGGGTGAGCGATGCCGAGCGCCTCGCCGCGTCCGCAAAGAGCAGGATCGCGTCATAGGTCAGGGGGATGCGCATATTGTCGATCTGGGCGTTGCCGTACTTTTTCCGGAAGGACTTCTTGAGGTGCTCACTGGCCGGAAAGGGCACATCGCGGTGCCAGTGAGACGAGTAGTAGGAGCCCTCCAGGGCCCTGCCGGCATACTCCACGATGCCCTGGTCCCAGGCGTCTCCACCGAGGAACACGGAGTCGATGCCCATGGCCCTGGCCTGATTGATGATGAGCCCGCTGTCCCGGGCATATCCCGGGATGAACACGGCATCGGGGTGCAGTTCCTTCGCCCGGCCGAGGATGTCCCTGAAGTCGGTGGCTGTACCGGGGTACGAGCCCTCCCACAACACCGTGCCGCCTCCGCGCTCGAAATGCTCCCTGAAGAACCTGGACAGGGTGATGCTGTAGTCCTCCGTGATGTTGGTGAGCACCACGGCGGTCTTCAATCCGAGGTCCCGGTGGGCGAACTCCGCCATGACCCTGCCCTGGAACGAGTCGATGAAGCAGGCCCGGAAGACGTAGTCCGACCCTGCGGTCACGCCCGGGCTCGTGGACGGAGGTGTGATCATGGGCACCCCGGCCTTCTGGACCACCGGTACCATGGCAAGGGAATGGGAGCTCCGGAAGGCGCCGATGACCCCGATCACCCCCTGCTTCACCGCCGCCTCCGCCGCCTTCTTGGACCCCAGCGGCGTACTCATGTTGTCGATGACCACCAGGGTCACGGGGTGGCCCAGAAGGCCTCCCGATGCATTGATCTCCTCCACGGCGAGCCGAGCCGCCTGGATGGCCGGGACCTCCTCCTTGGCCGCGATGCCGGTCTGTGCAATGATCAGGGCGAGTTTCACGGGGTGTGCGGCATGGGCCTGCTCCCCTGCGGCAGCCTGTATGAGGGTGCAGGCCGCGAGCAGCACGGTGAGATGGCGCATTGCACGCGCCCGGGGCATGATTGTCCTGAGCGGTGTCTTCATCATGGCGCAAGGATGCTCCTGGAGTAGGAGGGGACGCCCCGGTGGATCTTCATGATCACCACCTCCTTGCGCGGGTCACCCCGGGCATCGAAGGAAATGGTTCCCGTGACCCCCGGGAAACCGGCTGTGTCCGCCAGGGCATCGCGCACCCTGGCCCTGTCCGCGGAGCCTGCCCGCTTCATCGCGTCAGCCAGGAGGAAGACCGCGTCGTAGGCCAGTGCCTGGACGTCCAGTCCCGCGGCGGTGGTTTTTTTGAACTTCTTCACGAAGGCCTTTGTCCTTTCCCCCTTCAGCTCTTCGCTCCAGTGGGCGGCATAGTAGGCCTCCACGATGGCAGAGCCCCCCTTCTCGAAAAAGCTTTCCGAGCCCCAGCCGTCCCCGCCCAGGGGGATGGCCCGGACCCGCGATGCCGCGAGCCGCCGTATGATCACCGCGCTCTCCTCGTACCCGGGGATGAAGACCACGTCCGGGTCCGCCCTGCGGGTGCGCGAGACCAGGGAAGAGGCGTCGAGGGTCTTCATGGTGTAATCGAGCCTCAGGAGCACCTTTCCGCCGAGGCGTTCGAACTGTTTCCGGAACTCCCCGGAAAGCCCCATGGCATAGTCGCTGGTGAGGTCGACGAGCATGACCGCGGTGCGCGCTCTGAGATTCTCCCTGGCGAAGCTGGCCATGGCCCTGCCCTGCTGGGCATCGGTGTAACAGACGCGGAAGATGTAATTGCCGGTTGCCGTGATCTGCCCGTGGGTGGAGATGTTGGTTACCATGGGTATCTGATGATCCTGGGCCACCCGTGCCACGGCAAGGGTATGGGAACTCCAGTCCGCGCCGATGATGGCCGTCACGCCCTGCTCCACGGCCTGAAGGGCCGCCACCTTGGAGCCTATGGGCGAGCTCTTGTTGTCCAGCTCCACGAGCTCCATGGTCCTGCCCAGGACCCCGCCGCGGGCATTGATCTCCCTGACGGCATCCCGCACGCCCCTGATGGAGTAAACGTTCGATTCTGCAGCCACGCCGCTATGGGCATAGATCGAGGCCACCTTGATGGTGTCCTGTCCCCATGCGGCAGGGGCGATGACACCCATGGCCGCCGCAAGGAGAAGGGCCGTCACGAGACGGCTGAACCCCTGTCGGAGGGGGATGGCCCTGGATGTGCGCATGGAGAATATATAATGGTCAGGGGCCTGAGAGGGAAGACATGTCTGTTGTTGCCTGAACGTCGCCGGTCCCATTTTTCGCTACCCAAGATGGTCTTTTTTCACTAGAATTTGCACACTTTCTCTTCAGGAGAGCGCGAATGAACCGCATGCTCTACATTGTGTATGGAATCGGGACGGATTCAGTGGGGCTCGTGGGAGCCATCACCTCGCCCATCGCCCGGGTCAAGGGCAACATCGTGGACCTGCGCCAGGACGTGCTGCACGGCCTGTTCACCATCTACCTCGTGGTGGATCTCGGGGCCGCCACGGTGACGGTGAAGGAGTTCCGCGCCATCGTGGACAGGATTGCCGCGGACACGGGCCTCAAGCTCGCCATCGAGAAGTACACTCCCATGGCCGGGAGCGCCCAGAAGAAGAACATGCTGGTCACCCTGGTGGGCAGGGACAAGTCGGGCATCATCGCCGCCATCACGGAAAAGCTCGGCACGTACAACATCAACATCGAGGTCTCCGAGGTGGTGGCCCGGGAGGAGGTCTTTCTCATGGACCTCCTGTGCGACATCAGCCGCAGCGCCCTGCCCACGGACAACCTCAAGGCCGCCATCCGCGACACCATGCGCGCAGTGGGGATCGACACCATGTTCCAGACCGAGGACGTGTTCAACAAGAAGAAGAAGGTCATCCTCTTCGACATCTCGGGCAGCTTCATGGACAGCGCCACCCTGGGCGAGGTGACGAGGCAGGCGGGCATCGACGCCAGGGCCCTGTCGCGCAGCGACGCGGGCGAGACCGACCTCGCGTACATGCACCGGAGCGCGGCCATGCTGGAAGGCCTGCCAGCCTCGGTCATCGAAACCCTCATGCAGTCCGTGGGCTTCAGCATGGGCACCCGGGAGCTCGTCCAGACCCTCAGGATCATGGGGTACAGGATCGGGCTCATCACGAGCGCCTTCAGCTTTTTCGCCCAGGACGTGCAGAGTCGCCTGGGCATCGACTATGCCTTCGGCTACGAGCTCCCCATGGACGACGACTCCCAGGCCGTCATCGGCGACCTGCCCGCCGGGCTCATGCAGGGCGTGGACCGCGCCAGGATCATTGCGGACGTCATGGCAAAGGAGCGGGTGGAACAGGAGGACATCACCGTCATCTCGGACGGGGACCCGGAATACCCCGCAACCCCGGGTATCCGGATCGTCTTCGACCTGAAGGTCATGCTCGAGCTCCTGAACCAGCACGCCCTGAGCAGGGAATCGCTCACCGGCCTGCTCCGGGGCTTCGGGATACCCCGGATATAGCGCGCGGGCCACTGACCGGGAGAAGGGGATATGAAATCCGACATCGAGATAGCCCAGGCCATCGAGCTCAGGCCCATCTCAGAGATCGCACGGGCCGTGGGCCTGGACGGGGACGACATCGTCCCCTACGGCAGGCACATGGCCAAGATCCCCCTGTCCGTCATGGATCGATTCCAGGATACCCCAGACGGCCATCTCATCCTGGTGACCGCCATGTCGCCCACCTCCATGGGGGAGGGCAAGACCACCACCACCATCGGCCTGGGCCAGGCCCTGAGCCGGATCGGCAGGCGGGCCGTCATGGCCATCCGCGAGCCGTCCCTCGGCCCCTGCATGGGGCTCAAGGGCGGGGCCGCGGGCGGCGGGTACTCCCAGGTGCTGCCCATGGAGGACATCAACCTCCACTTCACCGGCGACCTCCACGCCATCACGACCGCCCACAACCTGCTGGCAGCGGTGACGGACAACCACCTCCACCACCGGAGCTCCCCGGAACTCAACCCCCGCCACGTGGTGTGGAAGCGCGTCATCGACATGAACGACCGGTCGCTCAGGAGCGTCATCCTCGGCTTGGAGGACAGGGGCCTGAACGGCGTCATGCGGGAGGACGGGTTCGAGATCACGGCCGCCTCCGAGATCATGGCCATCCTGTGCCTGTCCAGAGACCTGACCGAGCTCAAGGCGCGGATCGGCAACGTCATCGTGGGCTACGACTACCTGCGCAAGCCCGTCTTTGCGAAGGATATCGGCGGCGCCGGCGCCATGGCTGCCCTGCTCAAGCATGCCATGAACCCCAACCTTGTGCAGTCCGTGGAGGGGGTGCCGGTGCTCGTGCACGGCGGGCCGTTCGCCAACATCGCCCACGGGTGCAACTCGCTTGCCGCCACCCGGATGGCCCTCAAACTCGCCGACTACACCGTCACCGAGGCCGGGTTCGGGGCCGACCTGGGCGCGGAGAAGTTCTTTCACATCAAGTGTCGCACCGGCGGCCTGAAGCCCTCGGCCGTGGTGCTGGTGGTGACGCAGCGGGCCTTTGTCCTGCACGGCATCGACAACATCCGCAAGCACCTGGACACCCTGGGGGCCTTCGGGGTGCCTGCCGTGATATCCATCAACCGGTTCCTCGTGGACAGCGAACACGACCTGCTGGAGCTCAAGGCAAGGTGCCAGGATCTCGGCTGTGAGGCCGTGATCACCGATTTCCGCGAGTCCGGCGGCGAAGGGGGGCTCGAGCTGGCCGAGAAGGTGGCCCGGGCCTGTGGTGACGGGAACGCGTTCCGCATGCTCTACGACCTCGCCATGCCCATCGCGGACAAGGTGCGGACCGTTGCAGAAAAGGTCTACGGCGCCCGGGACGTGGAATTCACCTCCCAGGCCGCCGCCGACATCCGCGCCATCGAGAACATGGGCTATGGGAACCTGCCCGTCTGCATCGCCAAGACCCAGAGCTCGCTCACGGACAACCCCAAGGTCCCGGGGTTCCCGAAAGAACCCTTCACCATCACCGTGAGCGGCGCCCGGGTGTCCGCCGGGGCCGGCTTCGTGGTGATCTACACGGGCAGGATCATGGCCATGCCCGGCCTTCCCAGGACCCCTGCTGCGCTGGCCATCGACGTGGACGGCGACGGCAACATCAGCGGCCTGTTCTAGGCCGCTGGCCAGGGCAGACCCTACTTCTTCTTCCGCGCCTCCTCCTCCCGCAGGATCTTGCGCAGGATCTTGCCCACCGCGCTCTTGGGGAGCGAGTCACGGAACTCCACGAGCTTGGGCACCTTGTAGGCCGTGAGCCTGGACTTGCAGAACTCCACGATCTCCTGCTCCGTTGCAGTCTCGCCGGCCTTCAGCACGATGAAGGCCTTCACCGTCTCGCCCCGGTAGTCGTCCGGCACGCCCACGGAGACCGCCTCGGCCACCTTGGGGTGCTGGTAGAGGACCTCGTCGATCTCCCGGGGGTAGATGTTGAACCCGCCCGCGATGATCATGTCCTTCTTGCGGTCCACGATGAAGATGTACCCGTCCTCGTCCGCCACCGCGATGTCGCCCGTGTGGAGCCACCCGTCCGCGAGCTGGCCCGCCGTCTCTGCGGGGTTGTTCCAGTAGCCCTGCATGATGAGCGGACCCTTCATGATGATCTCGCCGGGCTCGCCGGGCTTCACCTCGGTGGTGCCGTTCTCGATGTCCACCAGGCGCACGTCGTTGTCCGGGAAGGGGATGCCGATGGAGCCGTTCTTCTTCATGCCGAGAATGGGGTTGGCGATGCCCAGCGAGGTGGACTCGGACAGGCCGTAGCCCTCGCTGAAGAAGATGCCCATGTCCTGGACCTTCTCGATGAGCTCGGTGGCCATGGGCGCTGCGCCCGAGTTGAGCAGGCCCAGGCGCTTGGCCAGGTTCAGCTCGACGGCCTTGGGGTGGTTGATGACCGCGGTGATGAGGGTGGGCACTGCCGGGAAGAAGGTGATGCTGTCGAACTTGGCGATGATGCCCATGAGCTCCTCGATGTCGAACCGCGGGACCAGTATCTGGGTGGCGCAGTTGAAGAACGACCAGTTCATGGCCACGATGTTGCCGTACACGTGGAAGTAGGGCAGCACGCTCAGGACCTTGCGCTGCTCGGGCGGGATGACGCTGATGGTGGGCGAGCCCCACAGCGATGCCTGGAAGGTGGCGGCCACGATGTTGGCATGGGTGAGCAGGGCGCCCTTGGGCACGCCGGTGGTGCCCCCGGTGAACTGGATCATGGCCGGGTCCGAGGGGCTGAAGGGGAAGCGGGGGAGCCGGGTCTCTGTGGTTGACTCGATGAGCTCCGAGAAGTGGTGCCATCCTTCGTCCCTGTTCAGGTCAAGGTCCTTGGCCGTGCTCACGGGGAAGCCGGTGATGTAGTCCGTCACCCGGGTCACCACGACACGCTTGAGGCCGACCTCCCGGGCAAGGGATCGGATGTGGCCCAGCACCATGTCGAAGGTGATGAGCGTCTCCATGCCCGTGATCTCCATGATGTGCCTGAGCTCGCCGGCGGTGTACAGCGGGTTCAGGTTCGTGACGATGGCGCCCAGCGACAGCGTGGCCAGGTAGGAGATCACGAACTGCGGGCAGTTGGGCAGATGGATGCCCACCCGGTCACCCTTGTTCACGCCGAGCCTGCCGAGGGCGTTGGTCAGGCGGAGCATCTGCTCGCGGATCTGCCAGAAGCTCAGCTCGGTGCCGTAGAAGTTCACGCACGGCCTGTCCGGGAACGAGCCCGCCGGGAGCTGGAACATGCCCTGGGCAGGGATCCTCGGGTAGCGGATGCCGGTGGGGACGTTGTAGTCGTAGTGTGCATGCCAGGGCTTCGATTCCATCAGGTTCCTCCTCTGGTGTCATGGTATACCCCGCACGCAGGCAGGGTCATACGGTTATAATAATGGTACCTGGGCAGATGACAATTCTCCCGGGGAGGCTCCGGAGATTCCCCGCTAGAGCGCCGGCCTCCTGTCGAACCACGGCCTGGCCTTTTCCAGCTGGCCTGCCAGGCGGAACAGCGTGGCCTCTTCCGCGAAGCGGGCGATGAACTGCACCCCGCACGGCAGATTGTCCGCAGTCCAGTGGAGCGGTACGGACATGGCGGGCAGCCCCGTGAGGTTGGCGATCTGGGTGAAGGGGGTCTTGGCCAGGCTCTCGATGGCGATCTTCTCGGCCAGGCCGGATGCCTTCACCAGCCTTCCCAGCCCCAGGCGGTTCACCACCTTCATGGCCGCCTCCTCCGCGGGCTTGGGCTTGAGCTCGCCGATCCTCGCCGGCGGGTAGGCCGTGGTGGGGGTGAGGAAGATGTCGTAGCGGGCGTGGAACTCCCCCACCTGCCGGGCAAAGGTGTTCCACTGCCGGATGGCCAGCACGAACTCGCCGGCGCTCATGGCCCTGCCAAGGAGCTGGAGCAGCCAGGTGGGGCCTTCCACGTCGGCGGGCGTCGGCTTCCTCCCCAGGGTGGTTTCCATCTGCATGAGGTCCGCCTGGATCTCGCCGTAGTACATGGCGAAGTAGCTCTTCGCCAGGGCGATGCCGTCGACGGCCGGCTCGGCCTCCTCCACCGTGTGGCCGAGGCCTTCCAGCAGCCGGGCCGCCGACTCCACCGCTTCCACGCATTCCGGGTGGACCCCGGTGTGCAGGGGCGACCGCTTCGTGAAGCCGATGCGCAGCTTCCCGGGGTCGCGTCCCGCCTCCTCCGCAAAGGGCCGCTCAGGCTTCGGGATGATGTACGGCGCGCCCGCATCCGGTCCTTGGACGGCATCGAGCATGACCGCGCTGTCGCGCACACTCCTGGTGAGCACGTGCTCCTGGGCGGCACCCTGCCAGATGGCGCCGAACTCGGGCCCGGTGGGGGTGCGCCCCCTGCTCGGCTTCAGCCCGAAGAGCCCGCAGTAAGATGCGGGGATGCGGATGGACCCGCCGCCGTCACCGCCCGATGCCATGGGGACCATGCCGCTGGCCACCGCCGCGGCGGACCCGCCGCTGGACCCGCCCGGGGTACGCTCCGGGTTCCACGGGTTGCGCGTGGCCCCGTGCAGCTCCGGCTCGGTGACGCCCATGAGCCCGAACTCGGGGGTGTTGGTCTTTCCGAGCGCCACCACGCCGGATGCCCGGTAGCGCTTCATGAGCTCGCTGTCAAAGGCCGGCACATAGTTCCGGAACGCCCTGCACCCCATGGTGAGCGGCACACCCGCGTACGAGGTGAGCAGGTCCTTGAGGAGGAAGGGCACGCCCGAGAAGGGTCCGTGGGGAAGCCCGGCCTTCACGGCTGTCCTGGCCTGGTCGTACATGCGGCAGATCACTGCGTTGAGCCTCGGATTGATCCGCTCGATGCGCTCCATGGCCTCCTCGCAGAGCTCGGACGCCGAAATCTCCCCCTTCCTGACGAGCCCGGCCAGGCCGAGGGCGTCATAGTGATCGTATTCCGGAAAAATCCCCATGCAGTGATCTCCCTTCAGTGAATGGCAGTACAGGCAATAATACCCCAGCAGGGGTGAATGGCAAGGGGCGCTGCATCCATGATGGGTGATTCCGGCGGCCCATTCACGATCCCGTGGAAAACCGAGGCGCATTCCGGTACAATGGCTGGACCACGAAAGGGGAATCCCGAGATGACGGATGTCTACGAACGACTGCGCCGCAGGCTCGATGCCATGGCCACCGGATACCCCGCCACCGGGGGCGGGGCCGAGATCAGGATTTTGAAGAAACTCTTCAGCGAGGAGGATGCCGCGCTGTTCCTCGTCCTGGCGGATGGGCCCGAGACCGTGCCCGAGGTGGCCGCGCGCCTTCAGGCCGACCCGGCGGACATGGCGGAGAGGCTCGAGGCCATGGCGGCAAAGGGGCTCCTGTTCCGGCTGAAGGAGGGCGGCTCCGTACGCTACCTCCCGGTGCCGTTCATCGTGGGCATCTACGAGTTCCAGCTGAACAACCTGAGCCCGGAGCTGCTCGGCGACATCTCCGAGTACTACCTCTCCGGGCTGGGTGCAACCTTCCACGGGACCAGGACCCCGCATCTGCGCTCCATACCGGTCAATGCACACATCGCCGGCGGTGGTCCCATCGCGCCTTACGACGACGCAGAGGCCATCATCAGGGGGAAGTCCCGCATCGCGGTGGCCGAGTGCTTCTGCCGCAAGGCTGTGCGCATGTACGGCAAGGGGTGCGACCACTCCCTGGAAACCTGCCTGCAGTTCGATGCGTTCGCGGACTACTACCTGGACAACGGCATGGCCCGCCCCATCGGCATGGACGAGGCCCTGGCGATATTGAGGCGGAGCGAGGAGGAGGGACTGGTGGTGCACATCCTGAACTCGCAGGAGGTGGAGGCCATGTGCGCCTGCTGCAGCTGCTGCTGCGGCATGCTCATCTCGCTCAAGCTCTTCCCGGCCCCGGCCCGCGAGGTCAAGAGCAACTACCTCTGCCGGTTCGACGGGCAGTTGTGCACGGGCTGCGGCGCGTGCGAAGGTCGCTGTCCGGTGGGTGCGCTCAGGTTCAGGGACGGCTCGGTCCAGTTCAGGGCCGAGCGGTGCATCGGGTGCGGCCTGTGCGTGACGCGCTGCCCCACGGGCGCGCTCAGTCTGATGAAGAAGCCTTCGGAGCGGATCTACACCCCGCCACGCAGCATGTTCGAGACCTTCCAGATCATGAGCGGCGAGAAGGAGGTGCCCTGAAGGAAAGGCGCGTTTCCACTCTAGAGGCACAGAGGCCAGGGATGCCGTACCATGGCGGGCAGGGCCATTTGGTGCTTGACACCGTGGGCATTGTGAACTACGACGGGACATCTGGAAAATGAAAATATCCGACTTGAATCGTGACCACTGAAGGACATCCTCTGTTCTCGCACCCCACGTCCACTGTTCAGCGACGATATCTTCCCTTTTTCAGAAATACAACACCCCCGCAGAGCTCCGGGGTACGCAGGAGAGGTTCGTATATGACACAGGGAACAGTAAAGTGGTTCAACAGGGAGAAGGGCTACGGGTTCATCACCGCGGACAACGGCCAGGACGTGTTCGTTCACCACACATCCATCAACCAGCAGGGCTTCCGAGCCCTCGAGGAGGGACAGAGGGTCTCTTTCGAGGTGGTCAAGGGCCCCAAGGGGATGCAGGCATCCAACGTAACGGTCGCATAAGAGGCTTTCAAAAACAGGAACTGTACCGGGGCGGGCGTGGCCCCGCCCCGGGCGCATCGGCACTCTGAATCTTCGATACATCGTCACCAGAGAACGAGCTATCGTGCTGTTGCACGAGAGCCCATCAGGCCGCACAGGCCCCACGCCGGGAGGTGAGCATGGCGAACAGATCGACGAATACCTTCAAGAAGAAGGAGCGTGAGGAGGCGAAGCGGCGCAAGAGGCTCGCAAAAGAGGCGCGGAAGCTCGAGCGCAAGGATCTCAAGGAGAACAAGGAAGCGGTCTCGGGTGACGAAGATCCCGATATCGCCGGTATCGTGCCCGGCCCCCAGCCCCGCATGGAGGGGTAGGGTCATCCTGTCGGGGGCATTCTCCCTTCCACATACCATTTCTATCCGTGGGCGGCACCCAAGCTCATCCTGATTCTCATCCTGGAGAAGGCCCGCAGGAGATTTTATCAGCAATGAATCGCCCGGTGTAAAAACAAGGCAGACCAGGGTCCTGGGGTGTATATTCAGGATGAAGCGGGGAGGGTCTTTGATGAAGGATCTGAGGGACAAAGTCGCCGTCGTCACCGGGGCGGCTTCGGGCATCGGAAGGGCGCTGGTGGTGAACCTTGCGGCCAGGGGCTGCCACGTGGCCATGGCGGACATCGATGAGAGGGGGTTGCAGGAGTCGGCCGCCCTGGCGGGCGGATCGGGCGTGAAGGTCACCGCCCACCTGGTGGACGTGTCTGACCGCACGCAAATGGAGGGCTTTGCCCGCGACGTGGTGGAGGCGCACGGGAAGGTGCACCTCGTCATCAACAATGCCGGGGTCACCGTGTCCCAGACCCTGGAGGACATCTCCTACGAGGACTTCGAGTGGCTCATGGGCATCAACCTGTGGGGAGTGATCTACGGCAGCAAGGCCTTCCTGCCCTTCCTGAAGCAGCAGGCCGAGGGGCACATCGTGAACATCTCCAGCATCTACGGCGTCGTCACCCCGCCCTGCAACGGGGCCTACTGCACGGCCAAGTTCGCGGTGCGGGGCTTCACCGAGACCCTCGACCAGGAGCTCAGGGGCACCGGCGTGCGGGTCACCTGCGTCCACCCCGGGGGCGTCAGGACCAACATCGCGCGGAATGCCAGGTTCCACAAGGCCCCAGACCCGTGCATCAGCCGGGACGAGGCGGTGGCCATCTTCGACAGGTTCATGGCCCGCACCACCCCTGAGAAGGCGGCCCGGATCATCATAGACGGGATAGAACGGGACAGGCGCCGCATCATGGTGGGCATGGACGCGGTCTTCCTCGACGTGCTCAAGCGGATATTCCCGGTGGCTTCCCAGGAGCTCACCCGTGCCAGGAAGGTGCCGGGCTGGATGCTCAAGGCCGTCCGGAAGTTCTAGCCGCTCAAGTTCGGCAGGGATCTCCCGGCGATCTTTCCCGCCCGCGGGCAGGCCGGGCTTCGTCGGATGCCGCCGCGGCCCTTTTCCCGTGCCCCGCAAGGGACCATGCGGGTCTCCCGGGTGATTGCGAGCGGCGCTGTCTCCATGCACTCGCCGGATACACGGAAAGATCCTCTCCGATGGCCGTAAAATCTTTGGATGCCATGACGAGATTGGTTGACTTCGCTCATTTTCAGGTGTAAATTGAATGTTGATTCAGATTTCACTAGCACGGAATTCACAACCAACTAAAACAGAGGAGGGTATAATGGTCAGGAGAATCAATAAGGCCGCGGTTATCGGGTCTGGAATCATGGGAGGCGGCATCGCAGCGCTCCTCGCCGCTGCAGGCGTGGAAATGCTCCTGCTCGACATCGTTCCATTCGACCTGAAGGAAGAGGAAAAGAAGGACAAGAAGGCCAGGAACCGGATTGTCACGGCTGGTCTCGAAGGCGCCATGAAGGCCAAGCCCCCGCTCTTCTACAACAAGGATCATGCAGGGCGCATCTCCACCGGCAACCTGGAAGACGACTTCGACAAACTGGCCGAGTGCGACTGGATCATTGAGGTGGTCGTCGAGAACCTCAAGATCAAGCAGCAGCTCTTTGCCCGCATCGACAAGGTGCGCAAGGCAGACGCCATTGTATCCTCCAACACCTCCGGTATCCCGCTCAAGGCCATGTCAGAGGGTTTGAGCAAGGGCTTCAAGGAGCACTTCCTGGGCACGCACTTCTTCAACCCGGTCCGGTACATGCACCTGCTCGAGATCATCCCCGGCGAGCTCACCAAGAAAGAGGTCCTCGACTTCGTGGCTGAGTTCGGCGAGAGCAGGCTCGGCAAGGGCATCGTCTGGGCCAAGGACACGCCGAACTTCATCGGCAACCGCATCGGCATCCACGGCATCGGTGCTACCCTGACGGCCATGCTCGAGGAAGGGTTCACCATCCCCGAGGTCGACGCCATCTTCGGCGCACCGCTCGGGCGCCCCAAGACCGCCATCTTCGCCACCGGCGACCTGGTCGGCCTCGACACCATGACCCACGTCATGAAGAACACCTACGACCTGTGCGCCGACGACGAGGCCAGGGACGTGTTCAAGCTTCCCGATTTCCTCCAGAAGATGCTCGACCAGAAGCTGCTCGGCAACAAGACCAAGGCCGGCTTCTACAAGAAAGAGATCATCGACTGGAAGAGGATCAAGAAGGTCATCAACCCCAAGACCGGCGAGTACGAGACCTATGACAAGGTCAGCTTCCCCTGCATCGACGCGGCCAAGAAGGCCAAGACCCTTCCCGAGAAGCTCAAGGCCGTTCTCTACGGCGACGACAAGGGTGCCAAGTTCGCCTGGAAGGTCCAGGCCGCCGCGCTGATCTACGCAGCCAACCGCATCCCCGAGATCTCCGACACGGTCGTCGAGATCGACAACGCCATGAAGTGGGGCTACAACTTCGAGATGGGTCCCTTCGAGACCTGGGACGCCATCGGTGTGAAGGAATCCGTCGAGAAGATGGAGAAGGACGGCCTCAAGGTTCCCGACAAGGTAAAGAAGATGCTCAAGAAGGGCGCGACCTCCTTCTACAAGCTCGAGAAGGGCAAGCCGATGTTCTTCGACTTCGTCTCCGAGAGCTACAAGCCCGTGAAGGTCAGCCCCAAGGCCCTGTCCCTTGCCAACGTCAAGGTGGACAAGAAGAAAATCGCGCTGACCTCCGGGTCCTGCTCGCTCATCGACATCGGCGACGGCGTGTACTGCCTCGAGTTCCACTCCAAGATGAACGCGGTCAACCTCGAGATGGTGGAGTTCATGCAGAAGGCCGGTGCCTATGTCGGCGAGAACGGCGTGGGCATGGTCATCGGCAACCAGGCTGGCGGCATGCCGGGCGCATTCTCGGCTGGCGGCGACCTGGCGTTCATGCTGGGCCTGGCCAGGGCCGGCAAGTTCGACGAGATCGACGGCTTCATCCGCAAGGTCCACACCGGCATCATGGCCACCCGGTACAGCAACTACCCGGTGGTGGCAGCCCCCTACGGGCTCACCCTGGGCGGCGGCTGCGAGGTGTGTCTGTCCGCTGACAGGATCGTGGCACACGCCGACCTGTTCATGGGTCTGGTGGAGATCGGCGCCGGTCTGGTCCCGGGCGGCTGCGGCATGATCAACCTCTGGCGGCGGTTCATCACCTCAAAGCCCGAGGACGCCAAGGTCACCGATTACGGCGGATTCTTCCTCAACGCCTTCATGGCAGTGGCCCAGGCCAAGGTTTCCAACTCGGCCGATCAGGCACGAACCAGAGGCTTCCTCGGTGCTGCGGACCGCATCGTCATGAACCGCGACAACCTCATCGGCGAGGCCAAGAAAGAGGTCCTCAAGATGGTGGACGACGGGTACGCGCCCCCCATCAAGAAGAACATCCCGGTCTTCGGCCGCGAGGCCCACGGTATGGTCTGGGCCGAGATGAACAACATGAAGGTCGGCGGCTACATCACGCCCCACATGGAGTTCATTGCCAAGAAGATCTGCATATGCATGTCCGGCGGCGACGTCCCCTGCGGCACCGCAGTGAGCGAGGAGCACCTCATGACCCTCGAGCGCGAGGCCTTTGTGGACCTGTGGAAGACGGAAAACACCCAGAAGATGGCCGAGAACATCATGACCACGGGCAAGCCGTTGTTCCTGTAATCGGAAAACACGAGAAAGAACTAGGAGGAAACCAATGAGAGAAGCATATATCGTTCAGTCAGTCAGGACTCCCGGTTGCAGAAGGGGCAAGGGAGCTCTCGCATATACCAGGCCCGAGGATCTCCTCAAGACGGCCATCAACGGGCTCATGGACAGGGCCAAGGGCGTTGAGAAGAAGGACGTGGAAGACGTCCTCATCGGCTGCGCCTTCCCCGAGGCCGAGCAGGGTCTCAACATCGGCCGCATCATCGCCCAGATGTGCAAGTTCCCGGATGACACCTGCGGCGCCACGGTGAACCGGTTCTGCTCCTCCGGTCTCGAAGGCATCTGCCTCCAGGGCATGAGGATCATGGCGGGCATGGCCGATGTCTGCATCGGCGGCGGGCTCGAGTCCATGTCCATCGTGCCCATGGGCGGCAACATGCCCAGGCCCCACCCCGAGTGGTCAATGGAAAACCCGGACGTCTACACCTCCATGGGCATAACGGCCGAGAACGTGGCCAACCGCTACAAGATCACCCGCGAGATGCAGGACGAGTTCGGCTTCCACTCCCAGGCCAAGGCGGCCCAGGCGCAGAAGAACGGCAAGTTCAAGGAGATCGTGCCGGTCAATGCGGTCAGGTTCAAGGAGAAGAACGGCATCACCGTGAAGGAGACCTTCGTCCAGGACTTCGACGACGGCGTGCGGCCCACCACCATGGAAAATCTTGCCAAGCTGCGCCCGGCATTCGCTGCCATGGGCTCGGTCACGGCGGGCAACTCCTCCCAGACCACCGACGGCGCAGCATGCTCGCTGATCATGAGCGGCGATGCGGTGAAGAAGTATGGCGTGAAGCCCATCGCCAAGATGGTGGCCTACGTGGTCGCCGGCTGCCGCGCCGACGAGATGGGCGTGGGCCCGGCCTATGCCATCCCCAAGCTCCTCAAGGTCACGGGCAAGAAGGTCGAGGACATCAACCTGTGGGAGGTCAACGAGGCCTTCGCGTCCCAGTGCATCTACTCCCTGCAGCAGCTCGGGCTCTATGAGAAGAGGGAGCTCTGGCTGTCCGACAGCGACAAGCGCATCATCAACGTCAACGGCGGCGCCATCGCGCTGGGCCACCCGCTCGGCTGCACCGGCGCCAAGCTCTGCGCCCAGCTCATGACCGAGATGCAGGCCAGGGGCGCCAAGTACGGCGTCGAGTCCATGTGCATCGGCGGCGGCATGGGTGCTGCGGCACTGTTCGAGCTCTGCGACTAAGAGCTGTTTCACAGGAAGGAACACGTGGGGGTGCTGCCGGAAACGGCAGCACCCTTTTTTGTCTTCAGTCTTTCGGGCTTGCCCGGAAACAGGTCCTGCCCTTCAAGAGGACCCTGTCAATGAGCCCCCTGCCCAGCAGGTCCTCCACGTACTTCACCACCTCGTTGAGGTGGATGCCGAGCCCGCCGGCGATGTCATCGAGGGTGCACGGCCTCCTGCGGAGCAGGTCCAGCACCGTGTCCCGGGTCGCCGAGAACTCGGGCGCTCCGTGCACGCCCCGGAAATCCGCGATGACCTCGGCCCGGGGAGTGAACAGCGCCGAGAGTTCCTCCAGCCGGTGTCGGTCCACCGGGGCCGCATAGTCTTCGGCCGGCGGCCGGGTCACCGTGTTCAGCTGGATCCTGTCAGGGGCGATCCTGCCCGCACAGGCAGCGATCTTTCCAGCTTCGGCCCGCAGGGCCGTATGGTCCGCCAGGATGAAGACCTCCAGCCAGTACTGGCCCCGAAAGCGATCCCTGAAGGTTTTGAGGCCATCTGCCATGAGATCGAAGGAAATAGACGGGTGGGGACGGTTCACTGCGCTGAACAAGGCCTGGTCACCCGCGTCCAGGGATGGGATGACCAGGTGCGCATCCATGAGCTCGCGCTGGACCTCCTCCTGCCAGAGCAGGGACCCGTTGGTCAATACCGCCACCGGGATATCCGTGATGGAGCGCACGCGCGCGATGAGGTCGCCAAGACGGGAATAGAGGGTGGGCTCCCCTGAGCCGCTCATGGTGATCCAGTCAGGACGTGTTGCCAGCTTGCCTTTCAACTCATCGACGATATCGTCCAGGGGAAACCACTCCTTTCTCTCAACGGTCAGATGGGTGGTCCGGCCGAGCTGGCAGTAGATGCAGTCGTAGGAGCAGGTCTTGTACGGCACCAGGTCCACGCCCAGAGAGCGTCCGAGGCGCCTGGAGGGGACCGGACCGAAGATGTGTCTCGTTTTCATGGTATGTCGACCTTCACAGGAGGAATTTTCCCTGGTAGCGCCTGAGGTCTGCTAGGGTCTGGGCATGGACGGACACGAGGTTGTTCGGCAGGGAATCTCTCGGCCAGAAGCGGACATGGGTGCCTTCTTCCCCGTCCGGACGCGGGATGCCTTCCCACAGAGTGACTATGAATGCCACGGCAAAGCACTGGACCTCGTCGCCGCCCGGGTAGGCGAACCGCTGCTGTGGGCCCGTATACAGGCCCATGGGTTCGGCCGAGAGGACTCTCAGTCCCGTCTCTTCGAGCACCTCCCGCCTGAGTGCCTCCATCACCGTTTCCCCGAGCTCCACGGCGCCCCCGGGGAGCCCCCAGCACCCGGTGTCGGATCGCCGCTGGAGCAGGACCTCTCCGGAACCGTTCATGATGAGCGCGCGCACTCCGGGCACGAAGATGCACCGCGACCCCACCAGGGATCTGATCATCTGGGTATAGGTCTCTGCCATGCGCTCACCACGTCAGGTCGATGACCGTGCCGGAAGAGAACGGGAAGCACCTGAGAGGGAATTCCTGCTGCAGGCGGGCCGTGGCCCCCGGGCCCGTGCAGTGGGCGGGGTTGAGGCGCTCGATGTCGAGCTCCCGCAGGGCATCGACAGTCCGGTCCATGCGCTGGTGTCCTGCGGCCACGAGGTGCATGCCGCCCATGACCCCACGGATGGGGGCGTTCCCTGTGAGCTCCCGGATGTAGGCGAGGGTGTTGATCACGCCGGCATGGGCGCACCCCAGCACCACATAGACGCCTTTGCGCGTATGCAGGAAGGCGGCCTGGTCGTCGGGCATCTCATCAGGGGTACGGCACGATGCATCGGTAAAGAACGGCCCGCCCGTGTCCTCGTAGAGGGTCCTGCGCGGCACTGGCCCGGTGAGGAAGAGCCCTTCCCCGAGCTCCACGGGCCCCTGGACCGGCCGGAGGTCAGCTCTATGCAGCACGAGGTCCTTCACCCTCTGCGGCATGCCGATATCGCGCGAGGCAGTGCCGGGGGCAAAAGCGTACTTGGGCTCGAGCGCCGCAGGGTGCGCATAGATGGTGGTGCGTTCCTGCAGGCTCATGACGTGGAGCAGGCCGCCCGTGTGGTCGTAGTGTCCGTGGCTCAGCATGACGGCGTCGGTCTTTTCCAGGGGGATGCCGAGCCTGGATGCGTTCACGCCCAGGGCAGGGCCCTGTCCGGTGTCGAAGAGATAGCGGTTGTCCCCGGTTTCTATCCACACGGACAGGCCGTGCTCTGCGATGAGGCCTGCATGGGAGGCCGTGTTCTCCACCAGGACCGTGATCCGGGGCCCTCCCATGGATGGTCCCTACAGCCCCCCCAGGGCCTGGTCGAGGTCTTCCAGGATGCTCTGGGCAGGTTCGATCCCCAGGGACAGGCGGACCGTGTTCTCCTTGACCCCGAAGGCCGTGCGCCGCTCGGGCGGGAGATAGAGCATGGTGGTGAGGAAGGGGATGCAGATCAGGGTCTCGGTGGCACCCAGGCTCACCGCGTGGTAGATGAGCTTCAGGTTCCGGATGAACTGCTTTGCATCTTCCTGGTTCTCCCCCACGTCAAAGGCCATCATGCCGCCGAAGCCGTCGTGCATCTGCCGTGCGGCCGCTTCGTGGCCCGGGTCGTTCTTCAGGCCCGGGTAGAAGATCCGCGGGATCTTCGGGTGTTTTTCCAGGAATTCGGCAACGGTCTGGGCGCTTTGGGCCATGGTCCGTGCGCGGAGATCGAAGGTCTTCAGACCCCGTGCGAGGAGGAATGCCGAGTGCGGGTCCAGGGTGGTGCCGATGGCCTGGCGGGTGAACCAGAGTTTGTCATAGTCCTCCTTCGAACAGGCGATCACCCCTGCCATGAGGTCGTTGTGCCCGCCCAGGGCCTTGGTGGCGCTGTGGATCACCAGGTGGGCGCCCAGGGCCAGCGGGTTCTGGTGGTAGGGGGTGGCGAAGGTGTTGTCCACCACCACCATGGCCCCGACCCTGTCCGCGGCATGCCTCACCGCCTGGATGTCGATGACCTTGCACAGGGGGTTGCTCGGGGTCTCCAGGAAGATCATGCGGGTGTCCGGCCGCAGGAGAGCCTCGATGTCATCCGCCTGGTCCGCGTCCAGCCAAGTGATGTTCACGCCCAGGCGCTCGAGGATGAGGGAGACCTTGTAGTTGGCCCCGTACGTGTCGTGGAAGATGATCACGTGGTCGCCTGCATGGAGATAGGTCAGGTACACCATGGTACAGGCCGCCATGCCCGAGGTGCAGATGATGCAGTCTTCGGCCCCCTCCAGGGCCGCCACCCTGTGCTCCACGGCCCGGACCGTCGGGTTGTCGTCCCGGTGGTAGGTGTAGCCGTCGATCTCGCCGTCCGTGATCTGGCGGAGCACCTCGAAGGAGGAGTACTCGTAGTTCACCGCGTTCACGATGGGCGTGACCATGGGCCGGTTGCCGTAGGGGGTCAAGGGATCAGGTGACATGGCATGGGTTCCTTTCGATCATGCATAATAATGTGTCAGCATCCGCCATTTCAGGCGACGGCGTCAACAGGGAATCTGTGCCGGAAGCCACCCGCCCCCGAGGCCTTCTGGTGCCGCCCTGGAAGGATTACTTCATGCTGATGGCCCCCACCGGGCATTCATCCTCGCAGATCCCGCACCCGGTGCATCTCTGTGCGTCCACGTGTGCGATGTTGTCGCGCAGGCTGATGGCTCCGGTGGGACACATGTTCACGCACGCCCCACACCCGGTACACAGGCCAGGGTCAACCGTTGCGGTCAGGCGCCTCCTCCCGGCCGTGTTCAGCGAAGGGGATGCAGGGTTGTCTGTAACGGCCCCGCCGCCTATGCCCATGCCTCTGCCGCCGCCCATACCCGTGCCGCGACCGCCCCCCCTGCCCATGCCTCTGCCGCCGCCCATACCCATGCCTCTGCCGCCGCCCATACCCGTGCCGCGACCGCCGCCCATGCCCATGCCTCTGCCGTCACCTCTTGCCATGTTGTTCCCTCCTGTCCCGCCCACGCCGAAGTGGTCAGTCACGTTCGCCCCGGCCGAGGCGGGGAGCATGCCGGTTCTGAACCGTTCCACAACGTCCCGTACAGCTCCCGAACATCCCGTCACGATGGTGATCCCGGCGGCGGACAGTGTCTGAAATGCATTCGGTCCGCAGTTGCCGGTGAGGACGTGGGTGACTCCCATCTTCGCCATGGTCTGGCCGGCCTGTATGCCCACGCCTCCGCCGAGGGATGCATGGGGGTTTTCCACTGCTTCGAAGTGCATGGTGTCCGTGTCCCCCACGAGAAACCACGGGCACCTGCCGAATCTGGGCTCGACCTCCTCATCCAGGGAAGGACCTGTCGATGTTACCGCAATTTTCATGCAATACTCCTCTATGCTCCGTTTATACGATTGCCGGTAACGACCGCCCTCAAGGCAGTCGTCCACGGCAACGGGCCTCCGGGAAGCGACCCGGGCGGCTCTTTTTATTCTTCGGTCCCCTGCGTCTGGAGTTCCTCGACGCGCTTGCGTATGTCCGCCAGCGTCTGTTCGAGCTCCTCCGCCTGTCCCTTCAGCGCATCAAGCTCCTGCTGCCTTGCTGCGGGAGGTGCTGCAGGCGCCGCGTAGGGCCAGGCCCTCCCCCAGGCGGGATACGGGCTCGCCGCACGCTGCCAGCCGGGCAGGCCGGTGGCGTAATACCAGTGCCGCCAGCCACGTCCGCCGCCGCCTCCTCCCCTGCCCCTGCCCCAGAAGCCGCGGCCGTATGCGGGGTTTGCGTACCCGGGCATCGAGTATCCAGCGCAGAAACCTGCTGCGCGTCCTGTCATGGGTCCATATCCTCCAGGTCCGGTTCCGTCTCCGAATGGCATGTTCGGATCCTCCTTTCTTGGTCTGTTCCTTTTCCTATGTTCAGCGGCCCCAGCGGCGACCGCCTCTGCGCCCCTGTACGCGGAGCCTGCGCCGGTTGCCGAAGCACCCCGGCATGAGAAAGCAGCCATCTGCCAGCCTTCCGGTGATGACGGCATCGAAAACGGCCTCCACGTCACCGCAGATGAACCCGGCCACCTGGATGCCTGTCCTGACGAGTGCGGCTTCCTGCACATGGGACAGTGCCCCGCACACGAGCAGTTCCACGCCGAGCCCTGCCACCTCCCTGGCCCTCATGAACGGGTTCCGGCTCACCAGGGTGCAGTGGTTTCGCCGAACCTCGGCACCGCCCACGACCTCGATGACCAGGAGGTTGTTCGTTACGTCGAAGACCGGAGAGATCCGTCCTGCCGAATGGGCAATGGCGATTCTCATGAAGGGTTAAATGCAACAGCAGTGCCAAAGTGGGCAGTGGCTAATAAGAGCAATGATATTAAAAAAATATGAGGTATATAAGAAATGAAACGAATCGATTAATTGCAATATGCATCAAAATAGTGACTTGAAACATGCATAATGCAATAATAAAAAACAGATCGGGGGTATGCATGCAGCAAGATGACCCGTGTGCGGGACAGAGCGAGAGGGACACCATCCTTGACTCTCTCAACGAGGGTGTTTTCACCGTGGGGCCTGACTGGCGCATCACCTCGTTCAACCGCGCAGCCGAACGCATCACCGGCGTGCCCAAGGAAGAGGCCCTGGGCAAGGCCTGCTCCGACGTGTTCCATGCGGACATCTGCGAAAAGTCCTGCGCATTGAAGCGCACCCTGGAGACCGGCAGGCCCACGGTGAACGCCACTGCACACATCATCGACATCCAGGGCCGCAGGGTGCCCATCCGCATCTCCGCGGCCATCCTGAAGGACGCGGAGGGGAACCCGCAGGGCGGCGTAGAAACCTTCCAGGATCTGAGCCATATCGAGGAGCTCCGCAAAGAGCTCCAGGGCCGATGGACCTTCGAGGACATCATCGGGAGGAGCCCTGCCATGCTGGAACTCTTTGAAATCCTCCCCCAGGTGGCCCAGAGCGACAGCACGGTCCTCATCGAGGGTTCCAGCGGCACGGGAAAGGAGCTTTTCGCCCGGGCCATCCACAACCTCTCCGCCCGCAGGAAGAAGCGCTTCGTGCCGGTGAACTGCGCGGCCCTGCCCGACACCCTGCTGGAGAGCGAGCTGTTCGGGTACAAGGCAGGCGCCTTCACCGATGCCAGGCGCGACAGGGCGGGCCGGTTCACCCTGGCCCACGGGGGGACCCTGTTCCTGGACGAGATCGGCGACATCTCGCCCGCCCTTCAGGCAAAGCTCCTGCGGGTCCTCCAGGACCATATCGTGGAGCCCCTGGGTTCGGTGGAGCCAGTCAAGGTGGATGTACGGGTGGTGGCGGCCACGAACCGGAACCTCGCAGAACTCGTCCGGAGCGGGGCCTTTCGGGAAGACCTCTACTACCGCATCCGGGTGGTCCGCCTGGCCCTGCCCGGCCTGAAGGAACGCCGGGAGGACATCCCGCTTCTCGTCGACCACCTCATATCCAGGTTCAAACGTCTCCAGGGCAGGGACATCGCCGGCCTCTCCTATGATGCCATGGCCCGTCTCATGGAGCACGACTTCCCCGGTAATGTGAGGGAACTGGAGAACATCATCGAACAGGCCTTCGTGCTCTGCCGCGGCGGTATCATCGAGCTGCACCACCTTCCCCCCGAGCTGCGGCCCGCTGAGGTGTCGGGCCCTGACGGCTTCGGGGGCATGAGCCTGCAGGCCCTCGAGCGGCGTCTCATTGCCGAGACGCTCAGGCGCACAGGGGGGAACAGGAAACGGGCCGCGCAGACACTGGGCATCGACACGAGCACCCTCTACCGCAAGATCGCGACCCTGAACATCGAGACCCCGGACACCGATGGTCGCGGCCGGCGCAAGTAAACATGCATTCTGCATGAATATCCCGTGGGCGTCCTGGTCTCGCACCGAGACCGCTTCTGGTCCAGGGCATGATCATTCCTTCATTTTCCGACCCCCCGCACGATACAGGAAGTCTGTGGCACATTCCGTGCTAAGTCTTCCTCAAACAGGAGGGAACAGCGCGGATGACATCTGGGGACACCGGGAATGCAGCCGGAACCGGCGGCATGATGACCACCATGGACTGCATCCCCTGCTTTGTCCGGCAGGCCCTGGAGGCGGCACGTCTCGCAACCCCTGACCCGGAGATCCAGGCCCGGATCATGCGGGAAGCGCTGCTCGTTGTTGCCGGGATGGACCTGGCCGTGACCCCTCCCCTGGTGGCCCAGCAGGTCCACCGGCGCCTGCGCGAGATCGCCCGCACTCGGGACCCGTACCGCGAGGTCAAGGACCTATACAACCGCATGGCCCTGGACCTGCTGCCCGGGCTGAGGGCCAAGGTGGAGGGTGCTGTCGATCCTCTTGCCATGGCAGTCCGGCTGGCCATTGCCGGGAACGTCATCGACCTGGGCGCCAAGGCGGACCTGGCACAGATCGATGTCCTGAGCGCGGTGAGAGAGGCTGCGGACGTGCCAATACGGGGAGAAATGGAGGAATTCCGTCGGGCCGTGGTAGGGGCCGGGAAGATCCTCTACCTGGCGGACAACGCAGGGGAGATCGTGTTCGACCGTCTCCTCATCGAAAGGCTGCCCGCAGGCAGGACCGTGCTGGCGGTGCGCGGCGCTGCGGTCATCAACGACGCCACCCTCGAGGACGCACGTCAGGCGAGCATCCATGAGGTCGCCCGCGTGATGGACAACGGCTCGGACGCACCGGGCACGGTGCTTTCAGACTGCAGCGACGCCTTCCGGAGGAGCTTCCGCGAGGCCGACGTCATCATCGCCAAGGGACAGGGCAACTACGAGACGCTCACGGGTGTGGCATGTCCGGTCTTCTTCCTGTTCAAGGTGAAGTGCCCGGTGATCGCTGCCCATGCGGGGCTTCCCGTGGGGGCCCATGTGCTGAAACGGTTTGACCCTGATTCATGAACCATATACACGAAGGAGAGGTGAAGCGTATGCCGGGATTCGATGGAACAGGACCGAGGGGGGCTGGCCCCATGACCGGGGCCAGCGGTGGATTCTGCGTGCTCAAGGTGCCGGATGGGCCCCGGGAGCCGATGGCTGGCATTGCCGGCAGGCAGGGGAGTCCCGTAACCATAACATCGTTCTCTGAACGGGGCAAAACGCTCCTCAATCTGAGGCTGCAGGCCATGCACCTTGAGAACATGCTCAACGGTGTCCGCCACCGTATCCGTGAGCTGGAAGCTGGCCGGGATTTGCTGGCAGCAGGGTCACGGGATTAGGACATGAGGGAGCATTCGTGCATGCCCCGGGTTCCCCGGGTGGAGGATCTGACCCTAGAAGGCATCGAGGAGGACCTGGTGCACGCCATGCTCGACGCCATGGAGCGGCCGGATGCCCTCGTAGAGCAGGTGGTGGTGGGACCTAAATTCATCGCGGTGGTGGCCGGAGGCCGCATGGGAATGGCCTCGCTGCTGGGCGCATGCATGAGGCCGCACGAGGCAGGCACGATGGAGGGCCTGATCGGGCAGGAGGCCTGCCAAGTTGCGGAAAACCTGAAGAGCCTCTCGCCCTTTGCGGTGTGTCTCGGCACTGCTGCGCTGAACGCTGCCAATGCCCCGGACCCTGTGTGCCTCCCAGAGACTGATGCGCCGGCCGAGGCATTGATCGCCGAGCTGGGTCGGGACAGGGTCGTGGGGCTGGTGGGGGAGTTCCCCTTTGTCAGCGCACTGAAGGAACAGGTGGGCGAGCTGCACCTCTTCGAGCTCGGGGATGTCCCGGGAGCTGTTCCCAGGGATGCCTGGGACGAGGCCCTGTCCGGGCTCGACGTGCTTGCCGTCACCGGCACCGCCGTGCTTACCCGGCAGATGGCATACTTCCTCAGCAGGGCAAGCCGGGCCACAGCGGTTGTCCTCGGACCCACCACGCCCCTGTCCAGAGCACTGTTCCGGTTCGGGGCGGACCACCTCTGCGGGTCCGTATTCACCGAGATGAATCAGGTCCTGGAAGGGGTCCGTTCGGGGATCTCCTTCAGGGCCATGAAGAAGAAGGGCGGCATCCGGTCCGTGAGGTGGGACAGGGAAAACGAATAGGCACGAAAGGGCACCGGCGAGGCCATGGCTGCAAGAATCGTCGGGACTGATGCAATGGGAACCGAGAAGCAAACCCGGAGACCATCCCTATGGCAGGATACCAGGAGATCGACGATGCGCGCAGGCTGCTCGGACTCCCCGAGCGCGCGAGCATGAGGGAGATCAAGGCCGCATACCGGCGGCTCCTCGGACAGTGGCACCCGGACAGGTGCGCCGGTGACGAGGCGCGATGTGCCGAAATGACCAGGCGGCTCATTGCCGCGCATGAGGTGCTCATTGCCTATTGCAGGGGCTACCGGTATTCGTTTACCAAAGAGGAGGTCTCCTCGTACGGATCTGACGAAGACTGGTGGTTGAGGCGGTTCGGGAACGATCCCCTCTGGGGCAGCGCGAAGAAGGGGAAGTAGCCCCTGTCATGGGGGTCACCAGGGAGTGAGGGGGAGGTTGCCATGAGGGTCATCGTCATCGGCGGGGATGCCGCGGGCATGAGCGCCGCGAGCCAAGTCAAGCGGCAGAGGCCCGAATACGAGGTCATCGTGTTCGAGCGTGGCGAGTACATCTCGTATGCTGCCTGCGGCATACCTTATTATATAGGAGGCGCGGTTTCCGGCCTGGACGATCTCATCGAGGTGTTCCCCGACGAGGCGCGGGAAAAGCGCAGGGTGGACCTCAGGCTCGGCCACCTCGTGACGGCCATCGATCCCTCCGGCCGCACCGTCACCGTGGAGCACGATGGGAAGCAGTGGGACGAGCCCTATGACCGCCTCCTCATCGCTACCGGTGCTCATGCACAGACCCGGGGGATGGACATCGGCTCATACCCGAACGTCTTCACCATGAACGACCTCTACGACGCTGCCCGGATACGGAAATACCTCGTTGACCGGAAGCCGAGAAGCCTGGCCGTGATCGGGGGCGGGTACATCGGGCTGGAGGCGTGCGAGTCGTTTCGTGTACAGGGGATGGAAACGACCCTGGTACACCGCCGGGAAGACCTCCATCGCTCCTTTGAGAAGGAGATCTCGGACATCATCAAACAGAAGCTGACCGAGCAGGGAGTGGGCCTGAGCCTGGGAAGACCATTCTCCAGACTTGAACAAAGGGGTGACAGGATAGGGATCGTCCGTGACGTCGATGTCCTCGAGTTCGATGCGGTCCTGCTTGCCATCGGCGTGGAGCCGAACAGCGATCTCGCCGGGGCCGCGGGAATCGAATTGGGCGCCAGCCGTGCCATTCGGGTGAACGAATTCATGGAGACCAGCGCCCCGGGGATCTATGCGGCAGGCGACTGCGCCACTGCCGGATTGTCCACCTTCGGGCTCGAGGTTCATGCCCCGCTGGCCCTCAAGGCGAACAAGCAGGGGCTCATCGCGGGCATGAACATCGCAGGTTCACGGGAGACCTTCAAGGGGGTCCTGAACACGGCCATCACCAAGGTATTCGACCTTGGCGTGGCGCGCACCGGGCTGTCCTTTGACCAGGCCGTCGAACTGGGGCTCGAACCCGAGAAGGTCGTGGTCAGGTCCAGGGACAAGGCGAAGTATTACCCCGGCTCATCTCCCATGACCTCCCTGGTGATCGTCGGGAAAAAGGACAGGCGCGTCCTCGGTGCTCAGCTGGCCGGAAGGTTTGAATCGGTCAAGCGTATCGACGTCTATGCCTGCGCCATCTCCAACCGCATGACCGTGGACCAGGTGTTCGACCTCGACCTCGCCTATGCTCCGCCCTTCTCGCCGGTGTACGATCCGGTGCTGCTCGCGGCCCGGGTGGCGCGGAAACAGAAATGAGCAGCCACCGGGTTTGAACGGGCCGAGGGTCAGTCCAGGATGACCTTGGGTTTGCCCTCTTCTGTCTGTGCCGGGGCGTTCAGCCTGCTGTAGTAGGGTCCCTTGGAGAGGTACAGGGCTGCCAGCGGGTTGTGGCCCAGCACCCGGTCCTTGACCGCGAGCACCGTGCACGGGACCCTGCAGTACCTGATAAACAGGGTGTCGTGCCCCACGCAGAGCCCGAGCAGGATGGCCAGGTCCACCTGCTCGGCGTTGAGCACCTCGGCCTGGGCAACGGGGTTGCACATGGGTTCCATGAGGGGTGCCATGATCTTCTCCTCGCCCGTGAGGCCGATGTCCTCCTTGGGGATGCGGCCCACCTTGCAGTTCACGGACACCACCTCGAACCCCTTGGCCTCGAAGATGCCCGTGAGCATCTTCGCCTCTTCCCGCAGCCCCACGCAGAAGGCGATGCCGAGTCGCGTGTACCCGCACTTCTTCGCGAACTCGATGGTCTCCTCGATGCGGGGGATTTTCGTCCTGATCCCGGTAGCGGTGAGCTCGTAGCATTGGGCCTCCTGGATGGAGGCCAGTCGGGCGAATTCCTTCACCGAGGGCTTGGCGTATTCTCCAGCCACCCGTTCCATGACCTCCGGGAAACGCCGCATGGGGCAGAAGGCAGGCGCTTCCTCCAGGGGCGGCAGTGGTGCGCCTGCGGGGATCATGGGGTAGCAGGCTGTGCCCGGACACTGTGCGCAGATGGTTTTTCTCTCCCTGGTTTCATTCCCCATGACATCCTCCTTGCGGGTTTGATCTGGTGAGAAATCATACGCGATCAGGAAGGGTATGGGAAGGCCATGGTTTGACTCCCTTGATGGGGCGAAAAAAGAGTGATCGTTAGAAGGATTCCCGGCTCGTTTCCCCGGACGCAGCGTTTTCAAGCTCGCGCAGGAATGCTTGGAGGTCGAGGCCCAGGATCCGTGCAAGCGCCTCCACGGTTTCGAAGAGGCAGGTGCAACAGACGCACGCCCCTGCTTTTGCGTCATAGCTGCGGAAGACCGCCTCTGTGGAGCGGTATTCAGACACCACGTCCAGCACGGTCATGTCCTTAGTGATGCGCGTTTCAGCACGGAAGGGATGCATGGGTTCCCTCCGATAGGCCGGGGCTCAGGATTTCGCCGAGGGCCCGGGGGATCTGTCGGACTATGTCCATGACCTGGGTGGCGGGTGTCGGCTGCGCATACCGGCCTGCGAGGCGGTTGGCCGCTGCTGCCACCGCTGCCGCCTCCGGGATGGCATAGCCGGCCTCGACGAGGGCGGAGACGATGCCCGTTACAGTGTCCCCTGTGCCGCCGATGGCCTCAAGGGCCGGCACTGAGGGCTCGCTCACCACCTTCAGGACCCCGCTTTTGTCGGCCATGTAATCCTGTGCCCCCTTGACGAGGAGGTACCGGGCCGCGTTCCCGTGGGCATAGGCCCTGGCGATGAGCTCGGGTGCCCGGTTTGCTTCGTGGAGGATGAAGCCCCTGGTGTAGAACGGGTGAGGCGCGTTCTCGTCCGCCAGGAAGGCAAGCTCCCCCATGTCCGGGGTGAAGAGGTCAAAGCGCTGTGCGTGCCCGCTCATCTTGGCCGCATACATGAACCCTGCATCCGCTATGAGCCTGGGCGGGCTGGGCAGGGACAGGACGGCGGTGATGACCTTCTCGTTCCAGTGGGCAATGGGCTGGAGGTAGTGAAAGGTCATGACCGAGAAGGAATGGTCGGCAGCGTGTTCGGTGAGGTGGTGGTAGAGTTCCCTGCTCCCCTTGCCGTGGCCGATATCGCCCACCAGAAAGCCATAAGGCGCCTCTCCCCCCAGGGTCTGGGATGCGGCCGCGGCCGCGGCCATGAGGGCCGGTGTGCCGCGGTTGACGTCCACCCGGTTGCCACGGATCTCGAGCCACGAACCCGAGACCGACAGGGGGCCTTGGGTCAGGGGGAAATCCCTGATCGGGACGGTACCTACAATTGCGAGCATCGCTTCCTGATCTCCTCGTAGGCGAGCTGCAGGGCATAGGCGCACAGGGTGTGCCCGATGTCCTTCGGGCAGGGGGCCTCGTCGAGGTGTTTCCCGGTCATCTCATACGCGAGGTAAGGGACGTCCGGACAGCCGCCACCGGATATGTTCACGATCGTGAGGGAGTTCTTGTCCACGGTTATCTTCATGTTCGCGGCCCTCACCATGAGGTGGCCGCCGAAGTCCGTTATTGCATAGAGGTCCACGGGTTTCAGGAGCGGGCTGCTCACCGGCACCACGGACTCGGGCTTCACACCCGAATCCCCCAGGACCTTCAGGACTTTCAGCTCTTCCATGAGCGGGAATTCGATGACCAGGTCGCAGCCGGTGCGTACCTCCGGCGGCGGGCCCATGACACGGATGTCCGTCCAGCCCGCCTTCCTCAGGGCCTTTTCTGCCTGCAGCACCTCGCTGGTGTTCTGGAAGACGAGGAACCCGAGGTCCACGTCACTGGCCTCAGGTTCCACTGGGGTCTTTTTCCTGAAAAACACCACGCTCAACCCTTTTTCAGGGTGACCCGGTAGCCGTCTCCGTCCGGCTGGACGTCCTTGACGTCCCAGCCCTTACTGGAAGCGGCCCGGGAGACGTTTTCCTTGGACGTGTCGGTGTCCACGAGCACTGTGAACTCGCCCGTTCCCAGTTCCTTGATCTTTGCCATGGTCATGATGACCGGCTGGGGGCACGAAAGACCCCGCGCGTCTACGGTTATACTCATGGTCTTCCTCCTATGCAGCGCTCTTGCGCATGGTGAATCCGATTGCCAGGCAGGCGGCGAAACCCACCACCACCGCGGCGATGCCGTGCGGACCGATCCCCTGCGGCGAGCTCGCAAGGCCGAAGTTGTGGGCAATGCCCGCACCCACGATCATGCCGATGACGAACACCGCGGCATCGCCGTCACCCTCGCCGGCCAGGAAGAGCTGCCTGCCCGGGCAGCCGCCTGCCAGGGCAAAGGCCAGGCCCGCCAGCGCCATGCCCAGGAAGTTCCAGACGTGCATGATGTGGGCAACGGGTTGTCCCTCAAAGCCGACTTTGAACTGGCCCAGCACGAGGTTCGTGACGAACGCCGCCGCCACCAGGCTCAGGATGCCCATGAAGAGGTGGGTCTGGCCGAACAGCACCAGGTCGCGGATGGCCCCCATGGTGCAGAACCTGCTCCGCTGGGCCAGGAACCCGATGGCCAGCCCTATGCCCAGGGACACGAAGAGCGGGGCGTGCATGGAACCCGGCCCCTTCAGGCTGGTGAAGAGAATGTCGTTCTTCGGCTCTCCGGCAATGGGCGGAAAGACTATGGCAAGGGCGAGGAATCCGGCCATGATCACCGCCAGCACCAGCCCTGCGGCGCTGTGGGTCTTTTCGGTACGGCCCAGGGTATAGCCTGCTTTCAGGAAGAGCGTGCCGATCCAGATCCCGAAGGCGAGGCCGAGGATCCCGAGGACCGCGTTCAAATCGCCGCCAGCGAGCCTGAGCAGGGCCCTCCAGGGGCACCCCAGGAACACCAGGGCCCCGATCATGGCGAACACCCCGAGCACGAACCTCACGATGGGTGCCGAACCGGCCCGGGGACGGAATTCCCTGAACAGCAGTGCGGCCACCAGGGAGCCCAGGACGAACCCGATGATCTCGGGTCGCATGTACTGCACCACCTCGGCCCGGTGGAGCCCGAGGGCGCCGGCGATGTCACGCTCGAAGCAGGCCACACAGATGCCCATGTTGCCAGGGTTGCCCAGCTTCTGCAGCAGCGGTGCCAGGACTCCGATGAGGGCGCCCACAACCATGATGCCCCCCAGGGTCGCGAATACGTTCTTCATCTTCATACACCAACCTCCTCCTATCGATAGTCAGCCGGATTCAAGTGAAATTGCCGGTGACAGGACTTGTAACTACTAGAATATTAAAGGGATGACAAATAATTCAATTGAATGAATGATGATTTTGGATTCAATCAATGAATAAATCAGCCCGGCGATGGAAGAGGGCATCTCCCTGCACTCCAGACCTCACACCACGCCGAGGAGCATGAGGGCCATGGTGATGAAGGCCAGGCCGATCCGGTAGTAGCCGAAGACCTCAAGACCGTGCCTGTGGAGATAGGCGACCATCCACTTCACCGCTGCCACGGCAGAGACGAAGGCGGTGAGGATGCCGACGGCGGGCGAGAGGAGGCCGAACTGGAGGAGCATGGCAGGCCCCTCCCTGACGATCTCGTAGCATGTGGCAGCGCCCAGGGTTATGAGGCCCAGGATGAAACTGAACTCCACGGCGGCCTGGACGGACAGCCCCACCAGCACGCCCCCCAGGATGGTGACCAGGCTCCTGCTCACACCCGGCCACATGGCGATGCACTGGACCAGGCCGATGACGAGCGCGGCCCTGAAAGTGAGCTCGCCGAGCTCCATGCCGTGCCCGGGGTGGCGGTGCATGCTCCTGGCCACCAGGAGGATGGCCATGCCCCCTGCCAGCCAGGCCAGGGTGACCGGGCAGATCCCGAAGAGGCGTTCCTTGATGAGGTCGCCGAAGGCGAGGCCGATGAGGGCGGCCGGGAGAAAGGCCACCAGCGTGTTCAATGCCAGGCCCAGGCCCTGCCTGTCCCGGCCCAGGCACCCCATGACCATGGAGGAGACACGTTTCGGATAGAGCCAGAGCACCGCCAGGATGGCGCCGATCTGGATGGCGATGACATAGGCGTCCGCGGCAACACTGCCCTCGGGAGTGGTGCCGAGGCCCAGCAGGCGGCTGGCCAGGTACAGGTGGCCGGTGGAGCTCACGGGCAGGTACTCGGTGAGGCCCTCGACGACGCCTAAGATCACGGCCTGGAGAAACGTCATGCCCTGGACGTCTCCCGCGCCGAATGCGGCCATACAGGATACTGCGGCACAGACCATCGTGAGCACGAATATTCTCGCCATGATCAAGTTCCCTACCAGTCATTTCCCCGGGAGTACAGAGGTTTTCCGGTATCTCAGGATCTCCCTCACCGCGGCGAACACCCGGTCCCTCACGTCCTGGACGTGCAGGGCCTCGTGGCAGGGGAGCACCACCGAGTCCTGATCCGCGTGGCGGGCGGGTTCCACCTGGAGGGCATAGGAATTGACCTGCCGCTCCCAGAACCACCAGGCGCACCCGAACTGGACATACCCCGGGTCCAGGGAGACGATGCGGCCCAGGTCGCCCATGAGCGCCCTGCCCGGTGCGCTGTTCTCCACGCACAGGGCCAGGTAGGCGAGGCGGTACTCCACGGACCCGGTGAGGGGATGCCGCGGCAGTGGCTCGAGGGTGTGGGGGTCCTGGCTGCTGTCCGTGAGGAAGTGTCCCCAGCAGCACTGCAGGGTGAAGCAGCAGGGGATCAGGGTGAAGTCATGGATGATATCCCTGAGCGGCGCGTCGATGGCCTCCAGGTCAAGTTCGGCCAGTGTCCGACTCCGGTCCTTGGCAAAGGATGGGTGGTGCGCCAGGGGCTTCAGAGCGGTGAAGGTCTCCACGGCATGCCTTTCAGGCGGGCTGCCTGTAGCCTTTCTCTTGGGCGAACTTCCCCTCGGGAGGGCTCGGCCTCCTGCCTGCGGCGAAGCTGATGGATCCGGTGGGGCAGGCCTGGATGCAGGTGCCGCAGGAGAAGCAGTCGGGTATGGTGCAATCCTGCTTCAGGATGGCCCCCATCACCGTGGAGGGGCACGCCTTTTCGCAGGCCCCGCAGGCGATGCAGGTGTCGTAGTCCACCCGGATCTTCGCGATGCTGAGCTTCTCCCCCAGCCAGCCGATGAGCCCGAAGGGGCAGAAGAAGTGGCACCACGGCCGGTAGACGAAGAGGCTCGCCGCCAGGATCACCCCGGTGAACAGTGCCCCGCCGAAGACGAGGGCGCTCGGGTGGAACACCTTGAACGGGTCCACGGGTTCCACGATGTCCATTGCCCAGGCAAGGGCAGCCAGGGTGAGCGCGGCGAAGAAGGCCACGCGCACGGTGTTCGTGATCACGAAGGGCACCTTGTACTGCGTCATCAGGCCCGCGGTGTCCTTCCTGTTCCGGTTGAGCCGGAAGAGCAGGTCCTGCAAGGTCCCGAGCTGGCACCCCCAGGAGCAGATGAACTTGTTGGCGGCAACGATCATGACCATGAAGGCGGCAAAGGCGATGAGGCGGGGCGGGAAGACGGCCCCTGACTGGCCGTAGAGCACGATGGCGTCCTTGACCGTGCCCATGGGATTGGGGTCGGATCCCAGCACGACCCCGAACAGCAGTGCCGCCGAGAGGTACAGGGCCTTGCGCCGTGCCGGGGAGACGGCCTTCCTGCGCATGAGCGCGAAGACCATTGCCAGGAAGGCCGTCCAGAGGGTGAACTTGAGGGCGATCTTCCTCCAGTTCTTGGCCGACTGTTCGGCGGCCACGGCGCGGGCGCGCGCAATGGCCCGCTCCGCCCGGGCCGGGGTGACGCCGAGGTCCGAAAGGCTTTGGTCGAGGTCTCTTTCCGGGGACAGGGAGAGGCCTTTTGCGAGCATGTCCGCCGGGACGCGGTTCGCCAGTGCCAGGTCGCTGATCGTCTGCGCATCGCCGGTGACGATGATGCTCTGGGCCCCCTCCTTGTGCGCCTTCCCACCCCACAGGCCCGACGAGAGCAAGGACAGGGACACGACGGCAGCCACCAGGAGGCACGCCTGGACGAGGAGCCTGCCGGTGAAGGACTTCTGCATGGTCATCTCCTTTGGAGAAGCACCGCCTTGCTGAAGAGGATCCCGGGCCTCAGCACCGGGACAAGCCCTGCGGTCCGGGCCTTCTCGACGGTCTTCTCGAATGCGGACTTCGAGACATGGAAGGGGGGCTCCACCACGAGGACGTGGCCGCCCGGTTTCAAAAGGCCGTGGATCTCGCGGAAGAACGCACCCTGGTCCGGGACCTCGTGCACCATGTAAAAGGCCAGGACAAAGTCCACAGGTTCACAGACGCCTATGCGGTCGTGGTCGCACCGGTGCAGGGTGATGCGTCCCTCGAGGTCGGTCCCCTGTACCTTGTCCCTGACCTTGTGCAGCATGCCTTCCTGGAGATCGCAGGCAATGACCCGACCCGTTTCGCCCGCCATGTCCGCCATGTCCAGGGTGAAGAAGCCCGGGCCGCAACCCACCTCCAGGATGGTCATCCCCTTCCTTATGTATGGTCCCAGAATCCTCCGGGGATTCTGCCCCCACCTCCGGATCCTCGTATCGAGATGACCCGCGTTCTCCACGGAACAGATGCGGTGCTTCCCTGTCCTCACCGCGGCCCCTCCACGAAGAAGATTTTTTGTCCAGCGTTGATCTGGATCAATGAAACCCCTGCCTCCATGGACTAAGTATACTGCAGATGCACGGGAAACGAAACGACGTACAGACAAAGGAGGATTTCATGAGCAGGAGCGAACAGGTCATTCATGCCGATGATGCAACCTTCGAATCCACGGTGCTCACCCCGGGTGAGCCCGCTCTGGTGGATTTCTGGGCTCCCTGGTGCGGGCCCTGCCGGGCCATAGCGCCGGTGCTGGAGGAGATCGCCCAGGAGTACGCGGGGAGGGTCAAGGTGGTAAAGGTGAACGTGGACGAGAGCCCGGAGCTCTCCCGCAGGTACGGGATCCGGAGCATCCCCTCGCTGCTCTTCATAAAGGCCGGAGAGGTCCGGGAGTCGAGGGTGGGGTCCATGCCCAAGTCCCAGCTCGCGGCCTTCATCGACAAGAATCTGGGCTGAGGCAGGTCATGGACGGTTTCTGGGGGCTCATCGCGGTCGTAGTCGTCTGGTACGTGCTCCAGGCATGGGTCTTCCCCCGGCTGGGCGTGCCCACGTGAGGGGCGGGGGATGTCTGCCGGGTGGCGGACAGAAAGAAGAAGAGGAAAAAGGACGCCCCATGATCAATGAACGCGCGGAGCAGGGCCGGCTGGCCCTGTTCCCAATCACCTTCTTTTCCATCCCCCTGGGCCTGGGCGGCTGGGCCATTGCGACACAGAAGATCGAGCATGTCCTTTCGCTGCCATCCTTCGCTGCCCGGGGCATCCTGTGGCTTGATATCCTCGTATTCGCTGCGGTGCTTGTGCTGTATGCTGCAAAGGCGCTCCTCCATGCGGACGAGGTCCGCAGGGAACTGAGGCACCCCGTGAAGATCAGCTTCATCCCCACGGTCTCCATCGGCATCCTGCTGATGAGCGTGGCGTTCCTGGACATGCACAGGGGGCTTTCACATGCCCTCTGGGTGAGCGGGACCATCCTGCATGCAGGCTTGACGCTGTATATCATGCGTGAGTGGATCTGTCAGGAACACTTCGAGATCAGCCACATGAACCCGGCCTGGTTCATCCCGGTGGTGGGCAACATGATCATCCCCCTGGCAGGGGTGACCCATGCTCCGTTGGATGTCTCATGGTTCTTCTTCTCCATCGGTATCATCCTGTGGGTCGTGCTCCTCACCATTGTCATGTACCGGATGATCTTTCACCGATCCATCCCGGACCGTCTGCTCCCCACGCTGTTCATCCTCATAGCGCCACCCGCGGTGGGATTCATCGCCTATGTGAAGCTCACCGGCGGACTGGACGCTACTGCCCGGATCCTGTTCTTTTTCGCCGTGTTCATGCTGGCGTTTCTCGCAACCCTGGCCACGAGATTGGGAAGGATCAGGTTCTTCCTCTCGTGGTGGGCCTACTCGTTCCCAGTGGCGGCCCTGGCCATTGCGGGCACACTCATGGGGAGCCTGGCCTCCAACGGGTTCTATACGGGCTTGGCAGTTGTCCTGTGGATCCTGCTGTCCCTGCTCATCCTGCTCCTCTCCGCCAGGACCGTGGTCTCCATGATGCAAAGGGAGATCTGCGTGGAGGAATGAGGTGAAGGGAACAGGGGGCTTCTCAATGAAACGACCTGAACGTATTATAGAAAGTGTACAATCCATGGAACAGAGGACAGTGTATGAAGAAAGATCGTGAACACGGCATCTCCAGGAGGGCGTTCCTCGCGGGCGTCGCCACCGCGGCCGCCGCGGGCACCGTTGGTCTGCCCGGAAAGGCTCGTGCTGCCGGGGAAGGCGCCTTTGCCACCCTCATCGACCTGAGCCTGTGCGACGGGTGCGAAGGCAGGGAAATTCCGGCCTGCGTCGCGGCGTGCCGGGCCAGGAATGAGGGCGTGGTTCCCGAGCCCGTGGATCCCATCCCCAAGCTCTTCCCCCGGGGCCAGATCGAGGACTTCTCAAAGAAGCAGGGGGTGACTGACCGCCTCACGCCGTACAACTACCTCTTCGTCCAGAAGGCCGAGGTGGAGCTGGGCGGCGAGAGGAAGACCGTGCACGTCCCCAGGAGGTGCATGCACTGTGACAACCCGGCCTGCGCCACCATCTGCCCCTTCTCGGCCAACCACAAGTACGAAACCGGTGCCGTGGCCATCGACAAGGACCTCTGCTTCGGCGGCGCCAAGTGCAGGGAGGTGTGCCCCTGGGGCATCCCCCAGAGGCAGTCGGGAGTCGGCATATACCTGCATATCCTGCCGACGCTCGCGGGCAACGGGGTCATGTTCAAGTGCGACCTCTGCCAGGACCTGCTTCTGAAAGGGGAAGACCCCGCATGCATTACGGCCTGCCCGAGAAAGGCCATGCTCATCGGACCCAAGGCGGACATCCTCGCCGAGGCCGGGCGGAGGGCCGCGGCCATGAACGGTTTCATCTACGGCAAGGATGAGAACGGCGGCACCTCCACCCTGTATGTTTCGCCCGTGCCCTTCGAGGAACTGGACGCGGCCATCGAGAAAGGGCCGGGAAGGCCACACCTGGGCAAGGCGCCGAGAAAGATGAAGAAGACAGACCCCATGGCCAGGGCCGTCGTTGCCTCCCCGGTGATCGGGCTCGTGGCAGGTATCGCAGCCGTGGCGGGCGCGCGTATGAAGTCCGGGAAGGAGGGAGACCATGAGTAGGCAAGCCCCTGAGGGGAAGAACCTGGTGAAGCGCCACGCTCTCATCGTGCTCGTGGAGCACTGGGCCATCGCGGTCTCCGGCCTCGCCCTGATCCTCACCGGGCTTTTCGAGCTCCCCATTGCCCGGCGTTACTTCATCACCGAGATCCCGGGGCTCAGGTGGTCGGGCGACTACATCTTCTCGCTGCAGCTGCACTACGTGTTCTCTGTGGTCTTCATCGCTGCGAGCCTGTTCCACGTGGTCTATCACTGGCTCATGGGCCACCGGGCCATCCTGCCGGAAAGGGGCGACCTCAGGGAGTCGTGGGAGGTCATCAAGTCCTTGTTCGGCAAGGGCGAGGAGCCGCCCTTTGCCAAGTACCTCCCGGAGCAGCGCCTTGCGTATGCGGGCATCGCGGTCATCATCGCCGGGCTCATCGCGAGCGGGCTGGTCAAGACCTGGAAGAATCTCTTCGCCCCGGACATGGACCTGACGCTGGTGCTCTGGGCCACCTGGGCGCACAACCTCTTCTTCGTCCTGTTCGTGCTGGCCTTCTTCGCACACATGGCGGCCATCCTGATAAAGCCCAACCGGCCCATGATCCGGGCCATCCTCACGGGCTGGATCAGACGCGACTACGCCGAGCACCGCCACCCCCTGTGGATCGCGGAGCTCGCCGGGCAGAAGGAGCCGGCCGTGACCGTGACGGAACAGGAGGCTACCGGCCAGAAGAAACCCCTGCCGGGTGAGACGGATGACGAAACCCCGTAAGGGCTTCCGGGAACAGGAGGGATGTGGTAAGTACCCGTGCCAGGCACCCCTGATCTGGGGAATGGTCCCCGAGGAAGCGTGACAATGGCACGGAAGAAACCGAGCACCACCCCTGCGACACCCACGGATGCCATCCTGGAGAGCATCTCTGACGGGGTGTTCACGGTGGATGAGCACTGGGTCGTCACCTCCTTCAACAGGGCGGCTTCAAAGATCACCGGCATCCCCCGGGAAGAAGCGGTGGGCAGGCTCTGTTCCGAGGTCTTCCGCTCCAGCATGTGCGAGGCGGACTGCGCCCTGAAACGGACCCTGAAGACCGGCAGGCCTGTCATCGGCAGATCCTGCTACATCATCGATGCGCAGGGACAGCGGATCCCCATCAGTGTTTCCACGGCAGTGCTGAAGGACGCGAGGGGTCATGTCACCGGAGGGGCGGAGACCTTCCGCGACCTCACCGAGCTCGAGGAGCTCCGCCAGGAACTCCAGGGGCGAGCTCATGTGGGCGAGCTGGTGAGCCGGAGCCCCCTCATGCAGAAGATATTCGAGGTGATCCCTGCCGTGGCGGCAAGCCCCAGCACCGTGCTCATCCTGGGCGAGACCGGCACGGGCAAGGAGATCGTTGCCAGGACCATCCACTCTCTGAGCCCTCGGCGCTCCGGTCCCTTCGTCGCGGTCAACTGCGGGGCCCTGCCCGACACGCTCCTGGAGTCCGAGCTCTTCGGCTACAAGGCAGGGGCCTTCACCGGGGCCGTCAGGGACAAGCCCGGCAGGTTCGCCCTGGCTAGGGGCGGGACGCTCTTCCTGGACGAGATCGGCGAGGTGAGCCCGGCCCTGCAGGTGCGGCTGCTGCGGGTCCTCCAGGACAGGAAGTACGAGCCCCTGGGGTCCACCAGGTCCGAGACCGCCGATGTCAGGGTCATGGTGGCCACCAACCGAGACCTGGCCCGGCTGGTGAAGCAGGGCTCGTTCCGCGAAGACCTCTACTACCGCGTGAACGTGGTGCGCCTGGAGCTGCCACCCCTGCGCAGGCGCAAGGAAGACATCCCCCTGCTGACCGAGCAGTTCATCACCCGCTTCAACTCCCTGCAGAAGAAGTCCGTCCAGGGGCTCACCACCGAGGCCCTGTCCCTGCTCATGGCCCACGACTGGCCCGGCAACATCCGGGAATTGGAGAATGTCATCGAGCGGGCCTTCATCCTCTGCGAGAAGGGCTCCATCGGCGTGGCCCACCTGCCGGAGGAGATCTCTGCGCGCTACCTGCAGCACGCCGCGCAACCGGGCCTGAAATCGACCGGGCAGATGCTGGAGGCCCAGGCCATCCGGAGGGCCCTGGAGCGTTCCGCCAACAACCGTCTGGCCGCGGCTCGAGAGCTGGGCATCCACAAGAGCACGCTGTTCAGGAAGATGAAGAGGCTCGGCATCGCGCCTTCGGGCAGGGACGGCCGGGCCGGCAGAAGGGTGAAAAAGTAGCGCTGTTGCGACTGTAAAGATCATTAATAGTTGCAATAGCGCGACTCAACCTGCGGGATATACCCCCTTCTCTGGGTTTATCGTTCCAATAATAACAGAGAGATGAATGCATAAGGGACCCCTGCGTTGTCCCTGGCATGGTCCGTGCTCGTGTGTATCAGGAAGGACAGACCTGAACCCGTGAAAGCCGCATTCACCTCCTGGAACAACCGGATAGCCCCGGTCTTCGACGTGGCCCGGCAGCTCTTCATCGTGGAGAGCGATGAAGGCCGCATTGTGCGCCAGTCCCAGGAGACCGTGCCTGCGGAAGACCTGGGCGCCAAGGTCCGGCGTCTGACGGAGCTCGGGGTGGAGACACTGGTCTGCGGTGCCATATCGCGGTCAACGCAGGGACTGGTCTCCTCCTGCGGCATAGAGGTGATCCCGTTCGTGGCCGGGGACCTGCGGGAGGTGATCCAGGCATGGCTCCAGGGCAGGATCCATGACGATGACTATGCCATGCCCGGGTGCTGTCCCCAGGGGAGGCGCAACCCCCTCAGGGGCATGGGGGTGCAGCAGGGCCGGTGCGACAGGTGGGATGCAGGCGAGCGTGGCTCCTGCGGGACCTGCGTCTGCCCGCAGTGCTCCCACAGCGAACCGCACGAACGGGGCATCCCCTGTTCGCAGAAGCACTGCCCCGTGTGCGGCAGCGCACTGGTGAGGGGCGACCGCTGAGGGGGAGAAGGAGGGCCATGCCATGAGTACCCGTCCGGGAGGACCGTGGATGTTCAGGTGGGGCAAACGGGCCGTCATGCGGTCCCTGGGCAGGAACCTGCCCGGGATCTCCATGCTGCCGGCCCGCCTCTTCAGGCGGGCCCCGATCCTCGGACCGGTCGTCGCCTGGCTCGCGGGTATGGCCATACACGACCTGAGGCAGCCCCAGAGCCGTATCAAGGCCTTTGCGCGGCGCCTGCTGGCCAGGCGCAGGGAGCCGCAGCACGTCACGGCCATCGTGGTGGGGCCGACAGCCGGAACCGGGCCCGGGGGTCGGATCGAAAAGGCAGACAGGGACGGGAAAAAGGGGAAAGAGGAATGAGCCTGAGGAGAGCCGGGGGTACTGCATGAAGAAGATCGGCATCATCATCTGTGACCGCTACCGTTCGTGCGGGGGCGGCAAGTGTTTCAGGGCGCTCAGGGAGCGCTGCGGCGGCTTCGCGTGCTACCCTGCCGACGAGGACGTCGAGGTGGTGGGGTTTTCCAGCTGCGGCGGCTGTCCGGGTGGCAATGTGGAGTATGTCCCTGCGGAGATGAAGAAGAACGGCGCCGAGGTCATCCACCTGGCCACCGGGTTCGTGGTGGGGTACCCGCCGTGCCCATACACGCAGGACCACAAGGAATTCATCGAGAAGCACTACGGCCTGAAGGTGGTGGTGGGCACCCACCCCATCCCGCTCAAGTACCTCACGGCTCATGGGCGGCTCGGCTTCTGGGAGCGCACGGACATGAAGGGCCTCGCCGGGCCCCTGATGGACGAGGACCGGGAGGTCATGAAGGCCTACGACTGATGCCGGTGCACAACTCCGGCACAAGGAGAGGACCATGAAGATCGCATTCACCACCTCGGGCGACAGCCTGGCAGCGCCTCTGGATACAAGATTCGGCAGGGCGCCCAGAATCCTCGTCTATGACCTCGATGCCGGGACTTTCGAGGTTGTGGACAACACCCAGAACCTGAACGCCCCCCAGGGCGCGGGGATCCAGGCGGCCCAGAACGTAGCCCGGACCGGGGCGACGCACCTGGTGACCGGGCACTGCGGCCCCAAGGCCTTCAAGGTGCTCGCCGCCGCTGGCATCACCGTGTACACCACGGATGCGGCCACCGTGTCCGAGGCCCTCGAGAGGTTCCGCTCGGGCGGCCTCACCAAGGCCACCTCCGCGGACGTGGAGGGTCACTGGGTATGAAGAAGGCCTCTCCCGGAAAAGGCCGCGTCACCTATGCGCCCATCGGCGTCATCCGGAGCACACACACGGACCCGGAAAAGACGCCCATCCAGAGCGTCTATGCGCAGGGCTGCACCGGCAGGGCCGAGGTGCTGACCGAGTACGAAGAGGGGCTGAAGGACCTGGAGGGCTTCTCCCACCTCATCCTGATCTACCATTTTCACCGCTCCGATGCCGTATGCCTCACCGTGCAGCCCTTTCTCCAGGACGTCGATCACGGTGTGTTCTCCACCCGTGCGCCGTGCAGGCCCAACCCCATCGGCCTGAGCATCGTGGAGCTCGTGCGCAGGGAAGGCTGCACCCTCCATCTCGACGGGGTGGACATCCTGGACAACACGCCGCTCATCGACATCAAGCCCTACGTGGGCAGGTTCGACCGCATCGGCCCCACCAGGGACGGGTGGCAGAACGAGGTGGACGAATCCACGGCACGGCGCAAGGGGAGGCGGGGATACGTCCCGGAGAGCGATCCGGAGGCAGCGCCATGATCATCTCCGTTGCCTCGGGAAAGGGCGGCACGGGCAAGACCACGGTGTCCGCGAACCTGGCGCGGGTCTGGCCCTCACCGGTGCAGCTCCTGGACTGCGACGTGGAGGAGCCCAACTGCCACCTGTTCATCAAGGGCGATCTGAAGTCCCAAGACGTGGTCTCCATGCGCGTTCCCCAGGTGGACGCGGCGCTCTGCACCGGCTGCGGGGCCTGCAGCGCCCTCTGCGAGTTCAATGCCATTGCCGCGCTCAAAGACGAAGCACTGGTGTTCGAGGAGCTCTGCCACGGGTGCAGCGGCTGCACCCTGGTCTGTCCCACCAGGGCCATCACCGAAAAGGACCGCCGCATCGGTGAGATCGAGGTCATCGAGGCAGGGCACATCTCCCTGGTGCAGGGCTCAATCGACGTGGGCGTGGCCATGGCGCCGCCCGTGATCCGGGCCGTGAAGGATCGCCTCGATCGGGAGAGAACGGCCATCCTGGACGCACCACCCGGTACCTCGTGCCCGGTCATCGCCACGGTCAAGGACACGGACCTGGTCATCCTGGTCACCGAGCCCACGCCCTTCGGCCTGCACGACCTGAGGCTGGCTTTCGACATGGTGCGCGAGCTCGGCCTCCCCTTCGGGGTGGTGATCAACCGGGTGGGCGCCGGCGACGACCGGGTCCACGTCTTCTGCAGGGAAGAGGGCGTGCCCATCTTCATGGAGATCCCGGACGACCGCCGCATCGCAGAGGCCTATTCCCGGGGGGAGCTCATGGTGGATGCGCTGGGCGAGTACCGGGGGCTCTTTGAAGGGCTCATGCGAAACGTGCAGGGATTCATGAACGGGACAAGGAGAGAGGACCATGCCGACCTACGAGTATGAGTGCAACGACTGCCGCGTGCGCTTCGATCGCGAGCAGTCCATGAGCGACGCACCACTGGATACGTGTCCTGAATGCGGCGGCAGGGTGCGACGCCTGGTGAGCGGCGGGACCGGCTTCATCAACAAGTCCGGCAGCCACGGGCAAAAAGGCCCCTGCTCTCTGGAGACCACGGGCAGGACCTGCTGCGGCAGGGACCAGCGCTGCGGCGCGCCCCGGTGCGAGGAGTGAGCCCCGCCGTGGACAGGGACACACGGGGCATCCGGGAGCTGGTGGTCATCAGCGGCAAGGGCGGCACGGGCAAGACCAGCCTGGCCGCATCCCTGGCCGTGCTGGCCGGCAGGGCAGTGACTGCTGACTGCGATGTGGACGCTTCCGACCTGCACCTGCTCCTGGACCCGCAGGTGCTGGAGCGGCACGAGTTCGTGAGCGGGCACGAGGCGGTGATCCGGGAGCAGGACTGCACCGGGTGCGGGGTCTGCCTCGAGTTGTGCCGGTTTGCGGCGATTACCGTCCGGCAGGATGATTCCGGTGGGAAGGTGTATACCGTGGACCCGGTGTCCTGCGAGGGCTGCGGGGTCTGCGTGCACTTCTGCCCGGAGCATGCCATGGACTTTCCGGAACGCGCCTGCGGCGAGTGGATGATCTCGCGGAGTCGGAGCGGGCCCATGGTGCACGCATGCCTCGGCATCGCGGCCGAGAATTCGGGCAAGCTGGTGTCCCTGGTACGCAGGGAGGCCCGCCGAATCGCCGAGGAGCAGGGTCTGCCCTTTATCATCGTGGACGGGCCCCCGGGCATCGGCTGCCCGGTCATCGCGTCCCTGGGAGGCGCTTCGCAGGTGCTCATCGTCACCGAGCCCACGGTCTCGGGGGAGCACGACCTGGAGAGGGTCCTTGCCCTGGCCAGGCATTTCGATGTCCCGGCGAGTGTGTGCGTGAACAAGTGGGACATCAACCCCGAGATGACCCTGCGCATCGAGGATATGGCGCGCGGAGCGGGGGCGAGCCTTGCGGGCCGCATCCGCTACGACGCAGGCGTGACCTCTGCCCAGGTTGCGGCGCGGACCGTGGTGGAGACCGGGTGTCCGGCAGCCGGCGACATCAGAGAGCTCTGGAAGCACATAACCCAATGGGGAGGATGATATGGAGATGCACGAAGAACTTGACCTTTCGCCCGTGGTGCGCGAGCACGCGGCCAAACCCCTGAACGAAGGGGCACTGCCCAGGTTCAATGCCCACGGGCGGGTCACCGGTCCCTGCGGGGACACCATGGAGTTCTGGCTCCTCGTCCGGGACGAGATCGTGGAACGGGCGTCGTTCACCACCACGGGATGCGGGCCTTCCCGGGCCTGCGGGAGCATGGCCACATCCATGGCCTCGGGCAGGGACGTACGCGATGTTTCACAGATCGGGCAGCAGGAGATCCTGAATGCCCTGGGAGGCCTGCCCGGCGAGGTGGAGCACTGTGCCCTGCTGGCGGCGAATACCCTCAAGGCGGCCCTGGATGCGTACGGCAAGGGCCGTACGATCCGTGCCGCGCACAGGACGCACAGGACAGGCCAGAGCTGTGAGACCTGCTCCGATGCGACGTGCTCGGCCAAGAAGCGTAAAAGTGGCGAGAGCGATACCGACTTCGCGGACCGCCAGAAGCTGGAGCAGCGGCTCTGCCGCATCAAACACAAGATCGTGGTGCTTTCGGGCAAGGGCGGGGTCGGCAAGAGCACCGTGGCCGTGAACCTGGCCGTGGCCCTCATGATGGACGGCTGGACCGTGGGTCTGCTGGATGCGGACATCCACGGCCCGAGCATCCCCACCATGCTCGGCCTTGAAGGAAAAAGGGTGGAAGGCGAACCCGGGGAGCTCCTGCCCGTGGACCTCGGCGGGCTCAAGGTCATGTCGCTGGGCTTTTTCCTGCGCCACCGCGACGATGCCGTGATCTGGCGCGGACCCATGAAGATGGGGGCCCTCAAGCAGTTCCTCAAGGACGTGAACTGGGGCGACCTGGACTACCTCATCGTGGACTCCCCGCCGGGCACCGGCGACGAGCCGCTGTCGGTCTGCCAGCTCCTGGGCTCCGTGGACGGTGCGGTGGTGGTGACCACGCCCCAGAAGGTTGCCGCCGTGGACGTCCGCAAGTCCGTATCCTTCTGCCGCGAGCTCTCGGTGCCCGTGCTCGGGGTGGTGGAGAACATGAGCGGGTTCGTATGCCCGCACTGCGGGAAGCACACGCAGGTGCTGCGCAGCGGGGGCGGCAGGGGTATCGCCGAGGACATGGGCGTTCCCTTCCTCGGCGCCATTCCCATGGACCCCCAGGTGGCCGAGGCGGGAGACGACGGGTACGCCTTTGTCCACCACTACGCCAAGAGCCCCACGGCGGGCGCCATGCGGGACATCGTGGAGCAGCTCTTCCTGGAGCTGCAGGAGGAATAGGACCACTTCCGTGAAAGGAAAGAACGCTTTTTACAAGCAAGGAGGATATTCATGAAAATCGCCATACCCATTGCGAACGGAACCCTGTGCATGCACTTCGGACACTGCGAGCACTTCGCCCTCATCGACGTGGACCCCGAGACCCGGAAGATCCTGGGCAGGGAAGACGTTGCAGCCCCGCCGCACCAGCCCGGCCTGCTGCCCCCCTGGCTCGCCGAGCGCGGCGCCACCTTCGTCATCGCGGGCGGCATGGGCCAGCGGGCCATCGCCCTGTTCCAGCAGCAGGGCATAGACGTCCTGGTGGGAGCCCCTGCCATGGCACCCGAGGCCCTGGTGGAGGAGTACCTCGCAGGCAGGCTCCAGGGCGGCCGGAACGTGTGCGACCACTGAAGGGTCAGCACCGGAAGGCAGGGCATGAAGCAAACCCTACACCATCAAAGGAGGATCGCTTGGTAGACAGGAAGAGGATCGTGGTGATCGGCGGGTCCGCGGCAGGGCCCAAGGCGGCGGCAAAGGCAAGGCGCATGGACGAGCATGCGGAGGTGGTGATCTTCCAGAAGGACGCGGACCTGTCCATGGCGTCCTGCGGGTATCCCTACTACGTGGGTGGCTACTTCGACGACCGAAACATGCTCTTGTGCACGCCGGCCGGCATCGTGCGGGATCCCAAGTTCTACCTGAACGCCAAGGCCATCGATGCCAGGACAGGAACCGAGGTGACCTCCATCGACAGAAAGGAGCACATCGTTTACTACCGGAACCTGGCCACGGGTGAGACCGGGAGCATGGCCTACGACAAGCTCGTCATCGCCACCGGGGCTACGCCAAAGATGCCCCCCATACCGGGCATAGGGCTCAAGGGCATCACCACGCTCCAGTCCATGAAGGACGCCGACTTCCTGCGCAAGGTGCGCGACGAGGGCCTCATCAAGAAGGCGGCCATCATCGGCGGCGGCCTCATCGGCATCGAGACCTGCGAGGCCCTGGAGCTCGCGGGCATCGAGATCACGGTCATCGAGCTCCTGCCCCAGCTGCTGACCTTCCTGGACTGGGACCTGGCAAAGCTCGTGGAGAACCACGTGAGGACCAAGAATGCCAACGTGATCACGGGCAACGGCATAGCCGAGTTCCTGGGAGAGAATGGGACGCTGAACGGTGTGAAGCTGGCCAACGGGACTGAGCTGCCCTGCGATCTCGCCGTAGTGGCCATCGGCGTGAGTCCTAACGTGAAGCTCGCCAAGGAGGCCGGGCTTACCATCGGGGTCACGGGCGGCATCGAGGTGAACGAGTACATGCAGACCTCCGACCCGGACATCTATGCTGTGGGAGACTGTGTGGAAACACTTCACCGCATCACCGGAAAGAAGGTGCTGGCTCCCTACGGGGACCTGGCGAACCTCCAGGGACGCGTGGCGGGCGAGAACGCGGTTCTCGGCAACACGGTCACCTTCCCGGGCACCATCCAGACCGGCATCTGCAAGGTGTTCGACTTCTCGGCCGGCTCCACGGGACTGTCCGAGACCTCGGCAAAGAAGAACGGCTACGAGGACATCATCACCGTGATGAACGCGAGCACGGACAGGCCGAACTTCATGGGCGGCGAGCTCATCATCACCAAGCTGGTGTGCGAACGGTCCACCGGCAAGATCCTCGGCGCCCAGTGCATCGGCCCCGGGAACGTGGCAAAGCAGATCGCCCAGTGGGCCATGGCCATCCAGGGTGGCATGCACGTGGAGGACATCGTGAACGCCGACCTCCCCTACGCGCCCCCCTTCTCGCTCGCCATCGACCACTTCATCGCCACGGCCCACCTCATGCAGAACAAGCTCA
>CAZNGL010000006.1:0-53922 GCA_964572405.1 uncultured Bacteriovoracaceae bacterium | reverse complement strand
TGGACACGATGCTCTGCATGGTGCCGGGGATCATGCCGATGGTGAGGAAGGACTCCCTGATGCGGCCGAACTTGTCCCGGAAGCGGAACTCGTACTGGGACGGCACGTCCGGTGCGCCTTGTCGTCTGGCCTTGGAGTAGGCCTTCATCCGCTCCACGTCCTCGGGGTGCACCACCTCGGTCCAGCGCATCTTCCCGATGATCTCCTCCTTGGTGAAGCCGCTGAGCCGCTCCATCTGGTTGTTGGCAAAGGTGACCGTGTAGTCCTCGTCCAGGATCATCATGGCCGTGCCGGTGTGCTCCACGGTGGCGCGGTACTTGGCCTCGCTGGCGCGCAGGGCCTTCTGTGCCTCCCGCTTCTCCGTGATGTCCCGGATCACGTTCTGGGTGGCCACCCTGCCCTCGAACTCGATGACCGAGGGCGTGATCTCGAAGGCCCGCCAGTTGTCGTCCTTGCTCTTCAGTGCGATCTCGTACTGCTCGGGCACCTTCTCTCCCCGGATGCGCTTGTCGTAGCGGGCCTCGATCATGCGCGCGAGTTCGGGCCTCACGATGTCCTTGAGGCCCATGTCCGCGATCTCCTCCTCGGTATAGCCAAGGAGCTCCCGGAAGGCCGGATTCGTGTACCTGAACCGGTGGTCCTGGTAGACGAAGATGCCGTCAGCGGTCTTCTCCACGAGCATACGGTACTTCTGCTCCGACTCCCTGAGTTTGTTCTCCACGGCCTTCATGGGCCGCAGATCGCGGAACACGCTGATGGCAGCCACGGGCCTGCCCTCTGAATAGAGGTACGAGATGGACAGCGAGATGGGGATGAGGGCCCCGTTCCTTGAGTGAACCCACGTCTCCTCACCCACCACCCAGCGCGGGTTCTCCTCGCTGCCCTCGTCCAGGATGGCCAGGATCCGGTCGCGCTCGCCCTCCACCAGGAACTGGGCGATGTTGGTCCTGTGGCTGAGCATGTCGTCTGCGTTGAACCCCGTGATCTCCTCGGCGGCCCGGTTGAAGATCAGGGCCCTCCCCTTCAGGTCCGAGGCCACGATGGCGTCCGACGAACTGGCGATGAGACCTGCCAGGAACTTGTTCGAGGACTCCATGCTCTGCTCCATGCCCTTGCGCCGGGTGATGTCACGGCAGATGCTCAGGGTGGCGGGGATGCCTCCCGAGAGCATGATGGCCGAGGTGGACAGGGAGATGGTGCGTTCATTGCCGGCCCTGGTGACGAAGATCACGTCGAGCCTGCGGGGACGGACCTCCTCGCCGTTGATGATGGCCTCGCAGCGCTTCTCCATGGTCGGCCACGCGGCCTTGTGCATGACGTCCCTGAACCCCATCTCCTCGAGTTCCTCGAAGGAGTACCCGAGCATCCGCTCGAAGGCGGGATTCACGTAGTGGAAGCGCCCCCCCTGGTAAATGAAGATGCCCTCGTAGGCCATCTCAACAATGGTCTCGTAGATGGCCTTGCTGAATCTCTTCGACTTCAGGTGCGCGGCATCGTGGGCATGCATATATGGGAAAATACACGATGTCAGGGGTGTCTATCAACAGAAAAGGGGTGCGGGTTTCCCCGGGGACCGCTGATCAGGCCTTGAACTTGCCGAAGTCCTCCGGGTTCATCTTCTCCAGGATCTCCTTGAGCTTCTCGGTGTCCTGCTCGAAGCCCACCATGATCTTTCCCGCGCTGGACTTGGCATCCACGCGGATGGCGTCCTTGATCACATGGTCAGCCACATAGATGGTCGACTTGGTGCGCAGGGCAACGGCGATGGCGTCGGACGGCCGGGCGTCGATGGTCAACCGCGACCCGCCGTGGGCGACGGTGATGAGCGCATAGAAGACATTGTCGCGGATGTCCACCACCTCGATCTTCTCGATGACGGCGCCCAGGGTCTCCACAAAGGACTTGAAGAGGTCGTGGGTCATGGGCCGGGAGTACTGGACCCCTTCCAGGGCCGCGGCGATGGCGCTCGCCTCCATGATGCCGATCCAGATGGGGAGGATGAACTTGCCCTCGAGGTCGCGGAGCACCACGATGGGGGCGTTGTTGGTGGGGTCAAGGGCAATGCCCGCCACCTTCATTTCCACAAAACCGGCCATGGGAGACTCCTCCTGATCTGTAAGATTAAGACCGCCCACCCGAATAGTCAATACTTCATCGGCCCCAAAAGGCCTGCCTCTCACCCCTTGCCGCAGGGCGGGACCATGCCCGCCAGCATCCTGAGAAGTTCCTCCATCTCGCAGGGTGCACCACCGATGATCACTCCCTCCTGCCTGAGCCAGTGTTGCACACGCATCACCAGCGGTGCCTCGATGGAATGGCTCTCCAGCAGATCGATGCTCTGCGGGAGATCCGCCTTCTGCACGTCAAGGACCTTGTTCCCCCGGGAGATGCCCACAATGCGATGGGCAAGGGAGAGGAAGTCCTCCTGGTTATGGGTGACGATGATCACCGTTGTCTCCTCCAGCGAGGCGATGAGACGCATGAGCTCACGTCTTCCCGAGGCATCCAGCCCTGCGGTGGGCTCGTCCAGCATGAGAACCTGCGGCCGGATCATGAGGGCCGACGCCAGGGCGAGCTTGCGTTTTTCGCCCGAGCTCAGGGTAAAGGGAGAACACGCCTTCAGCCGGGCCAGGTCCAGACCGAAGCCCTGCGTGACCTCACGGGCCCTCCGCTCCAGCTCCGGCTCGTCGGGCCCGAAGAAGTTCCGCAGGGCAAAGACGAGCTCGTCATAGGCCCTTTCCTGGAAGAACTGCTCCTCCGGGAACTGGAAGAGCACTCCCATGCGCCTGCGCACCGAGGGCAGCTCCTTGCGCCGGGCCAGGGTGTGCACGCTGATGCCGTCGTAAAAGATCTCGCCTCTGGAGGGAAGGATCAGTGCGTCCAGGAGCTGGAGCAGGGTGGTCTTCCCGGAACCGGCAGGACCGGCGATCACGACCTTCTCACCCTGTTCGATCTTCAGGTGGATGCCCGAGAGCGCCCACACGTCTCCAGGCATGTCGTACTGGTATGAGACATCGACGAGTTCTATGACCACCTTGCTGCGAGCGCCTCCTTCACCCCGACGGCATCCAGGGAGTTCAGGCACGCACCGCGCACCACCAGTCCCTTTCTGGCCATAGCTATGCCGTAGCGCATGTCGTCGAGGCCGTCCGCCGTGTGTGCGTCCGGCGTGATGACGATGCGCCCTCCCTTCTCGACGAACCCGGGGATGAGCCGCCAGTCGATGTCGAGCCGCATGGGGTGGGCGTTCAGCTCCACGGCCACGCCGCACCGGGCGGCCTCCGCCAGGATCGCCTCCATGTCCAGGGCATAGGCCCTCCGGGACAGGAGAAGCCTGCCCGTGGGGTGCCCGATGATCGAGGTGCAAGGATTGCGGATGGCCTTGATGATCCGCCCGGTCATGGCGGGCCCTTCCATGTCCATGTGGGAGTGAATGCTAGCGATGACGAAGTCCAGGCCCTTGAGCACGGTTTCGCCGTAGTCCAGGGACCCGTCCGGGAGGATGTCCGACTCGATGCCGCTCAGGATGACGATGTCGGGGAACAGGGAGTTCAGGCGTGCGATCTCGGCCTGCTGCCGCCTGAGGTCCTTCACGCTCAGGCCTCCTGCATAGTACGCCGAACGGCTGTGGTCAGAGATGCCGATCCATGCATAGCCGCGTTCCCTGGCGGCCATAACCATGTCCGCAAGGGGGGTACGACCGTCGCTCATGGTGGTGTGAACGTGGAGCACGCCCCGGATATCGTCGGCGCTGACGAGGTCCTGCACCCCGCCTGAAGCGGCACGGTCCCATTCGATGTCCCTTCCCTCCCTGATCTCGGGGGGGAGCAGGGGCATGCCCAGCAGCGCGTAGATCTCCGCCTCGCTGGAAACCATGATTGTACGGGAGTCCTTGAGGACTGCACCGGCGGTCACCTCCACCCCGCATTCCCTGCCGCGGGAGTTCACCTGCTCGAGGTGCCCGCTCGACCCGGTGGTGACGAAGAGCGCCGGGATGAGCGACTCCGGGGGTTCCACCCGGATCGTGACCGGCGGTCTGTCCGGACGGGTGGCCGAGTACTCTCCCCCGTTCCGGGTCCACCGGACGCCCTGGAGGCCGTCCAGGCAGGCGGGGATGGCGTCGTGCGCACCCCGGGTTTCCCGGCAGAGCAGCTCCACGCGGTCCATGACCTCCATGCCCCTGCGGCAGACTCCGGTGGGCACGGCATCGAGCCCCGCGTCCCGGAGGACCTTGAGCATGGTTTCCATCCAGCCCCAGATGGCATCCATGAGGAACCACCCCCGATACCCGACGACATCCAGGGCAGAACGCTTGAGCCTGGCGATGCCTTTTTCCGTGAACCCCTTCACCGAGGCGAGCCTGCCCCCCTCGATGGCCGCGAGGAGGTCTTCGATCCCTGAGATGCCCAGCTCCCGGTGGAGCATCCGCAGTTTCCTTGTGCCCAGGCCCGGCACCTTGATCAGCTCGTCATATCCGCGGGGAAGCCGCGCGCGGAGATCGGACAGCAGGGAGAAGTCACCCTCGAGCACCCAGGCCTTCAGGGCCGCACCGATGGAGGGTCCGACGCCCCCGATCTGAACGATCTCCCCACTCTCCACGAGTCCTCTCACCGGTTCGCGGAGCTCCGCCACGGCCTGTGCGGCCTTCCGGTACGCCCTGGCCCTGAAGGGGTTCTCATCGAGGAAATCCAGGGCATCGGCCACTTCGAGGAGGGCCTCCGCGAGGGCGGCGTTATCCAAGGATCTCTCCTTTCAGGGTGCTTCCCTCGAGGTCCACGAGACGAACCTTCACCAAAGAACCGGGCACCGCATCGCCCCGGGCAGTGACGGCGAGATAGTTGGAGGAGATGCCGCTGAAACCCCCGCAGCATGAGCCCGTGACCAGGATCTCTTCCACAGAGCCGATACGGGATACGGCAAAGGCCCGGCGTTTTCTCCCCGAGAGTTCCCGGAGATGGGACGACCGCCGCCTCACGGCGTCAACTTCGGGCCGATCCGGAAGAGAGGCCGCGACGGTGCCGGGCCGCGCCGAGAAGGTGAAGACGTGCAGGTAGGTGATGTCCATGCCCTCGATGAGGCCGTAGGACTCCTCAAAGGCACGCTCGTCCTCTCCGGGGAACCCCGCGATGACATCGGCGCCGATGGCCATCGAGGGCGAGGTGTCCCTGATGCGGGCCACGAGCGACCGGAAGGAGGCTGCCGTGTACGGTCTGCCCATGGCCCTCAGCACGCGGTCGCTGCCGTGCTGCAGGGGGAGGTGCAGGTGGGAGCAGACCCTGGGGTCGATGGCCGCCAGGTCGATGAGGCAGTCCTCCACGGTCCACGGTTCCATGGAGCTGACGCGGACCCTCGCTATGGCGGTATGGCTCAGTATCTTCTGGATGAGGCGGGTGAGGCCTCCTTCGTACAGGCCGATATTGATGCCCGTGAGCACCACCTCGTTGTACCCGCCGTTGACCAGGGCCCGGACCTCCGTGACCACTTCCTGCCAGGGCCTGCTCACCGGAGCGCCGCGGGCCATGGGGACGATGCAGTAGGTGCAGTACCGGTCGCAGCCCTGCTGGACCTTGACAAATGCCCTGTTCTGGGAACCGAATCCCGATATGATCCGGGGAAAATCGATGTCGAGGACCTCGGACAGATTCTCCGGCCTGACCACATCCACCTCCCGGGAGACCTTCCGGATGTCATCGGGATAGACCACCGCCTGGCATCCCGTCACGATCACCCGGCCTCCCGAGCCCAGGGCCTTTCGGATGAGCCTGCGGCCGTCGGCATCTGCCTTGTGGGTGACGGTGCAGGTGTTGATGATGTACAGGTCCGCCCCCGGCTCGGGAAAAGGCTGCTCGCTGTGGCCGGCATGGAGAAGCCCCTGGCGGATGCGCTGGCCCTCGTAGTGGTTGACCTTGCATCCCAGGGTGACGATGGCGAACCTCATATTTTCAGGAGGAATACTATGGCGCTCCGGGCAGTGTCAATCGCCGGTATTCCCTGGTTTCTTCGAGGTCTTCCGCAGAACCTTCTTGGCCTCCTGCATAAAGTCCTCAGGGGGGTTCATGAGCTTGACCCCGGTCTCCACGCGGCCGGTCTCGTCGGGTATGGACCACATGGCCTTGCCCCGCGCCTTCTTCCCGTCGAGGATGACCCGCACCTCGTGGTCGATGGAGACCTTCTCTGAGGTCTCCAGCAGGAGCCCGGTATCGTCCACATTGAGGAGGCCACCATCCTCGGGGCCTGACCCAACGTCGTAGACCACGGGCGCATGGACGCGGTGGCGCCTGAGCTTCATCTGCCGCTTTATAACGTCGCGGTTCCCCATGCTCCTGAGCTGGGAATCCATGTTGTTCGTGGCGTTGAAATACCGTATCCGCTGCTCCAGCTTCGCCACCTTGGAGAGGTCCTTGAGCAGGGTCTTCCTGTTCCGTTCCAGGGTCTCCACGAGGTGTGTGAAGGCCGCCTCGAACTCCCGGTTGCCCCGGTTGGCCAGGTAGGTGTTGATCATGGAGGGGAGCTTCTTCTTGATGAGCGCTTCAAAGTCCTTCAGTGCCCGCTCGAACTCTTCCCTGTTCATGCGCCGAGCATACCGAAAAGGACATGCAAATGCAAACACCACAATGGTGATGGCGGGCAAGAACAAAGGGTCTCGGGGGTGCCCGCCCACCTCCATAGACGAGGGGGCACAAGAGTATTTCTTTACGGATCCTCGACACTTCATGTATTGTTGGATCCATGGATGCGTTGAGGATCTTGCTGTGTTCTTCGGAGGTGACGCCCTTTGCCAAGACCGGCGGCCTGGCCGATGTGAGCGCCGCCCTGCCGGCGGAGCTCAACCGGCAGGGACTGAACTGTTCCGTGGTCATGCCCCTGTATCGCGAGGTCAGGAACATGGACCTCCCGCTGAAACCCTGCACGGACGTGGCGGTGGTCACGGGTGCAGGGATCACCGAGGCCAGGATCCTCACCTTCAAGACCATGTACTTCATCTCGCACCCCCTCTTCTCGGACCGCACCGGCCTGTATTCCTACGCGGGACAGGACTACCCGGACAACCTCGAACGCTTCGCCTTCTTCTCCAGGGCCTGCGTGGAGCTGATCCGCTTCCTGGGGGACGTGCAGGTCGTGCACTGCAACGACTGGCAGACGGCCCTGGTGCTGCCCTACCTGAAGGATGCGGGTCTCGATCACGTGGCAAGCCTGTTCACCATCCACAATCTCGCCTACCAGGGCATCTTCGACGCCATCCTCTGGTCCATGCTCTTCCTGCCGCACGAGTTCTTCCACCCGGACTGCATGGAGTTCTTCGGCAGGATCAACGTCATGAAGGCGGGCATCGTGTTCGCGGATGCTGTGAACACCGTCAGCCCCACCTATGCCAGCGAGATCCAGACCGGCGAGTTCGGCAGCGGCCTGGACGGACTCCTGCGCTCCGTCTCTTACAAGCTCTCCGGCATCACCAACGGCATCGACGACGTCATCTGGGACCCGGCCACGGACCCCCTCATCGCCAGGAACTATTCGCGCCACGACATGGCAGGCAAGCAGGACTGCAGGCGCGCGCTCCTGGAGCAGTTCGCCCTCCCCACAGACGACGCCCCGGTCTTCGGACTCATCAGCCGCCTGGTGGAGCAGAAGGGGATCGACTGCGTGCTGGATGCCGTGCCGTCCATGGCCGGCATGGGCGCCAAGACCGTGGTGCTGGGCAACGGCAACCCGGCCTTCGAGCGCCGCCTGAGGGACCTCCAGAGGGAGCTGCCCGGCCACGTGGGCATCCACATCGGGTTCGACGAGGCAAAGGCCCATGCCATCGAGGCCGGTGCCGACTTTTTCCTCATGCCGTCGAGGTTCGAGCCCTGCGGGCTGAACCAGATGATCTCCATGCGCTACGGGACCATCCCCATCGTCACCGGGGTCGGCGGCCTACGGGACACGGTGAGGGCCCTGGGCGAGGGAGAAAGCCCGTATGGACTCCGCGTGGCCTCCCCGAACTCTGCTTCGCTCCTGGACACCGTCACGCATGCCTGCCGGATCTACCATGACGACCCGGGTCTTCTCCACGCCATGCGGCTCACCGCCATGGAGCAGGACGTGAGCTGGGACACGCCCGCACGCCGGTACGCCATCATCTATCGCAATTGTAAAAATTTGAGAGAAAGAACAAGATAATAACAGCTCGCAGGTTTTCTACATTTTGTCGATAACCCGAACGGAACGTGCCCGGACCGGGGTCCTGAACGCCCCCTCCCGGAAGCTCTCAAGGGCGCAATTTCTCTTGCAGCGTTATGATTTCATTAATTAATTTGCGCTTCACACAAAATTCACACAGCTCACCGATAACCGGTGCGGATTACCTTTGACCTTTTGCAATGCTCGCATCATTATGGCGCACGTTGCTTCTGAAGTTTCTCTCTCTGGGGGGTTTTGTGGACCATTTTGCAATTATTAAGAAATCTATACTCTCACAGTCACACGCGGCTTCAGACAGGGCGCTTCTGGATCAGCTTGAGATCAGCGAGGAGGGCGGCACCGTGTTCGTCCGGTGTCCCAACGTGTTCGCCCAGAAATACCTGATCCGCACCTACCGGGACCTCATCATCTCATCCGTCAGGACGCAGCTCGGAGAAGGAGTGGACGTGGAGTTCTGCGCCGCACGGGGTGAGCACGCCCAGGAGAGGGCCCCGGCACCATCGGGGGACAGGGCAGTCCAGATGAGCCTGCCCTCCATGCACCAGGAGTCTTCGTGGTCGGGCCTGAATGCGCACTTCACCTTCGACGAGTTCGTGGTGGGCAGGTGCAACGCCTTTGCCTACGAGGCTGCCCAGGCGGTGTCCCAGGGGGACATGACCAGGTACAACCCCCTGTACTTCTACTCGGACATCGGCCTCGGCAAGAGCCACATCGCCCACGCCATCGGCAACAAGGTCCTAACGAGCCGCAGCGGCGTCAATGTCCGGTACACCACGGCCAGGGATTTCACGCACGACTATGTCCACTCGGTGCGGAACAACTGCCTGAGCTCGTTCAAGAGCTCGTACAGGAGCGCCAAAGTGGACGTGTTCTTCATCGACGATGTCCACCTCTTCAAGAACAAGGAAAAGACCCAGATGGAGCTGTGCCATGTGCTGGACGACCTGATCAGCGCGGGCAAGCAGGTGATCCTCTCGGGGTTCAGGCCCCCCACATCCATCCCCCAGATCGACAAGGGGTTGAGATCGCGTCTGTCGGCCGGGCTCGTCATCGACATCAAACGCCCGGACAAGGTCACCCGCGCCAGGATCGTGCAGCACAAGGCGAACAAGAGCGGCGTCACCATGCCCGATCAGGTGGTGGAGTTCATCAGCGACACGGTGCACACCAGCATCCGCGACTTGGAGAGCGCCGTGATGACGCTCGCCGCCATGAGTTCCCTCATGAAGAAGACCATCACCATGGAGCTTGCCCAGGAACTGCTGGAAGGCAACCTGGAGAGGCGGCAGCGGATCACCATCCCCTACATCATCGATTTCATCTCCAAGAGCTTTTCCATCCCCAGGGAAAAACTCGTCTCGCCTTCCCGCAAGAAGGACGTCGCGTATCCCCGCCAGGTGGCCATCTTCCTGTGCAGGCGCTACACCGAGGAACCGCTCCAGATCATCGGCGAGGCCTTCAGCAGGAAACACTCATCCATCATCCATTCCCTGGAAACCATCGATACCCAGTACAGCCAGAACCTGAAGGTGAAGCGGGAGATCGACTTCCTCATGGAAAGACTCGACAGCGAGAGGCCCTAGCGCTCCCCGATCATTCCCGGACCAGGGGGGCCCCAGGTCTGCAGTCCTGCCGCCTCCCTGCTCTGATCGCGGAAGGTGTCCACGCCGGTGAAGAACTCCCGCATCATGACGACCCAGTAATAGCGCCCGCGGCGGGTGAGCCCGATCCGCGATCCGTCGAACCGCAGCGCCCCGATGAGGGAGAAGAACAGGAGTTCCGGGCCGAGCAGTGACCAGACGGGACGACCGAAGCGCCTGCGGAAGTCCTCCTTGTCGAGCCTGAGCCCGAACAGGTTCATGAGGAGGCTGTACCTGGCCAGATCCCTGGTGGAGAAGGCCTTCCGGTGCTTCACGGGGAGCGTCCCGGCCTGAAGGGCCTGCAGGTACTCGGGCAGGGAGAAGGTGTTGGCATGGATCGCCCCACCCACGAACCCGAAGGCCCCGCTGCCGGCTCCCACGTATTCCTCGCCGCCCACCACGTACTCGTCGATCATGCTGGCACCCCCCCGGGAAAAGCACCACGCCGAGTTCGGACGGTATGCGGTCTCGAGCTCCCGGGCGATGAGGTCGTGATAGATCCGTTCCGTCCGGGGGCTGACCCGGCCCATGATCCGTTCCATGTGTGACCGGGTGGCCCGGGACACCATGAGGGGGTAGAAGGTGATCTGGTCCGGCAGGATGGAAAGGAGGGTCTGCAGGTCGTGCTCCAGCATTGCCGTATCCTGGAGGGGGAAGTTGTAGATCATGTCCACGTTCAGGGTCTCCACCACACCCAGGACATCCCGTATCCTGCCTTCAAGGGTAGCGGAGCTGCCGTACTTGTCGTACCGTCCGATGGCCTTCAGGACCGCGTCCGAAAAGCTCTGGACGCCCACCGAGACACGCCTCACGCCAGAATCTGCGAGGGAGGCCAGCGTGGGTCTGTCCATGCGGTCGGGATTCGTCTCCACCGATATCTCGGCAGGGTTGAAGAGCCTGCCCACGAGTTCGAGGGTGGAGAGCAGCTCGTCCATCATGATGGTGGGTGTCCCTCCGCCCATGTATACGGACGAGAACCTGAACCCCCTGTCCGCATAGATCTGCAGTTCCTTCCTCAGGGCCTGGAAGTAGGCCCTGGCAGAGCGTTCCTCGAAGGGATACCGGTGGAATGAGCAGTAGGGGCAGAGCTGCATGCAGAAGGGGATGTGGATGTAGAGGTGGATGGGGCATGCGGGCGGACTCGGCGCCGTCGCCGGCTCACCCTCCTCAAAGGCGAAGCTCGCCTGGGAACCGCGCCCCACGAACCAGGTAATGAACCGTTCAATCATGGCGCGACCTATCGGAAGAACCTGAACAGCGCCAGCGCCAGGCTGAGGATGCAGCTGAGCACAAGGGACGTGGTGATGGGAAAAAAGAACCTGGTGCCGTGACGTTCGATCACGATGTCGCCGGGGAGCCTGCCGAGCCAGGAGATGCCTCCCCCCATGCTGAAGAAGATGCCCAGCGCCAGCATGATGATCCCCGCGGCGACGAGCGCATGCCCGAGCTGTCTCATGGTATGAGCCTATATACCACATCCTCCCCCCCGGCAAGTCGGCTCTGAACCCATGACTTTCCTCATCCAGGCCGGCCTTGCCCGGTGGGTTTTTTCATGATAGTCCGAAAACATCATGCAGCGGCCGAGAAGGTCAAGGGGTATGCGCCCGTGCGCCGTATCATCGAATCCACCTGCGGCCCCGCGCGCGATCCGTGACGAACTGCCGGGCCAGGGCCCTGGACGGCCTCGATCTCAGGCGGGCATGCCATGATCCCGGTTCGGGACACGAGCGTCGCCAGGGGGTTCGCACCCCTCACCGCAGCGCTCATCCTGTGCAACCTCGCCATGTTCATCCAGGAGATACGCCTCGGGGAGCAGGTCTTCCACATGTTCAGGGCCAGCCCCGCCGACCTGAGCGGGTACCTCATCCACGGGACTCCGGGCGTCCTCGGCATCCATGGCTCCATCGTGGTCTCGGGCTTCATTCATGCCGGGTACGTCCACCTCACCGGGAACCTGATCTTCCTGTCCGTCTTCGGCCCGCCCGTGGAGAAGACCATGGGACGGCTGCGCTTCGCGCTCTTCTACCTGGCGGCGCTGTGCGTATCCTTCTATGTCCATGCGGTCATCCACCCCCATTCGTCAATCCCGGTTGTCGGTGCCTCCGGCGCCGTTGCAGCCATCATGGGTGCATACCTGATCCTGAATCCCAAGGGGCGCATCCTGACGATCATACCATTGATCCTGATGCTGGAGGTCATCGAGGTGCCGTCGCTCATCTTCGTCCTGCTCTGGTTCGTACTCCAGGGAATCCAGGGCTTCATGAGCATGCACACGAACAGCCCGGTGGCATGGTTCTCCCACATCGGGGGCTTTCTCATGGGTCTGATCTCGGGGATTCAGTTTAGGATGTCCCGATAGCATCGCACCGCAGGGATCTCACAGAAGGGCTGCCTGTCTTGATCTTTGCGCCTCCAGGGAAGGGAGACGACGTTACCAAAACGCAACGCCGTGCACCTCTGTTTTCATGCCCTTGACAACTCCTGTTACCAAATTGATATTTCTCTAAAGATTCACTTTCGCCTTCCCGATAGAGAGGCTATGCATAGGGAAGAATTGATTTTTAATGCGATTCCAATATGTTTAGGGTATAGAGAAGACAATGAGCGTTCCACATTCCTTCTCCATGGGCATGGTCCTGGCGATCGCGTTGCTGCTCGTCTTCACCCTGCCCGGGGAAAAGGGCATCATCCGGGGATATCAGCTCCATCGGGAACTCACCAGCCTGAAGACACGCAATGCGGCCATCGAGCAGGAGAATGCCGGCCTGGCTCGCGAAGCGACCATGTTGAAGGACAACATGGCCTACATAGAACACGTCATCGTCAAGGAGCTGAACCTGGTGAAGCCTGGCGATACGATCGTCGTGTTCAAGCGGAAAAAGACTTGATCGCGGGGTGATTCGATGTTTTTTGAAAAAAATTTGTTGGGACTGGATATCGGGTCACAGTCCATCAAGATGGTGGACATAGAGAAGACACGGAACGGCTACCAGCTCAAGTCCTTGGGGATCGGCCTGATACCCGCCGAGTGCATCGTGGACAAGGACATCATGGATTCTGAGACCGTGGTGGACACGGTGAAGAACCTGAGGGAAAACCTCAAGGTCAAGGCGCGAGGCAGCGCCACCGCCATCTCGGGTCATTCCGTCATCGTGAAGAAGGCCGAGCTTCCCATCATGAACGAGGGTGAGCTCAGGCAGTCGCTTCCCATCGAGGCGGAGCAGTACATCCCCTTCGACATCAACGACGTGTACCTGGACACCTTCATCCTCGGCGAAAGCATCGAGCGCACCGACATGATGGACGTGCTCTTCGTCGCCGCCAAGCGGGAGCTGGTGGACGAATACGCATCGGCGGTGAGAAACGCAGGGCTCAAGCCCATGCTCATCGACATCGACGTCTTCTCGCTGGAAACCATGTACGAGGCAAATTACCCGGATGCCCCGGAGAGCATCGTGGCCCTGGTGGACGCCGGAGCATCCATGATCAACGTGAATATCCTCAAGGACGGCATGTCCATCTTCGCCCGCGACATCTCCATGGGCGGTCGCCAGCTCACGGAAAGGATCCAGCGGGAATTCAACGTGAGCTTCGAACGGGCCGAGAACATCAAGACCGGCGCAAACATCGAGGGCATCGATCTGGAGAAGATCAACTACATCTTCAAGATGGCGGCAGAGACCTATGTGCAGGAGATCCGCAGGACCCTGGACTTCTTCCTGTCCACCATGGTCAACGAGAACATCGAAAAGATCTACATGAGCGGTGGATCCAGCAGGATACCGGGCCTCACCAAGCTCTTGGAAAAACAGATGGAGATCCCGGTGGAGATCATCAATCCGTTCAACAGTATCAGATGGGATGACCGGGTGTTCGATCCTGAATACATGGCCTATATAGCACCGCAGATGGCTGTGGCTGTGGGCCTTGCACTAAGGAGGGCCGACTATAAATGGTAAAAATAAACCTGTTACCCATCCGTGTCGAACTGAGGAAAAAGGCCCTGGTGGAGCACCTCGTCCTTGCGATCCTCTGCGTTGCCCTGGTGATCATCGGTGCATACTTCACCCAGCTCACCGTCATCAAGGAGCGGGACGACCTCCAGAAGGAGATCGCCGACACCAAGGTGCAGATCCAGAAGCTCACCGCGGAGGCGGGCGAGATCGAGAAATTCAAGCAGCAGAAGCAGGAGCTGGAGCGGAAGCTCGACGTGATCCGCGACCTGAACGCACAGAAAACCGGCCCTGTGGAAATGCTGGATGAGCTGAGCCTCATCATCCCTGAAAAGGCCTGGCTGAACACGCTCACCAACGAGGGGGACAAGATCGTGCTCGAGGGTGCTGCCGTGGACAACACCACCATTGCCGCCTTCATGAAGCAGCTCCAGGCATCCAGGCATTTCGACAAGGTAACCCTTGTCCTCTCGAAGCAGGAGGGGGGCGTACAGAAATTCTCCATCACCTGCATGATCAAGCAGACGACTTGAGGTAGACCATGGACAAAGTGATCGATACCCTATTACGGCAAAAGCCCTACATCAAGCTCCTTGTCCTGCTGGTGATCCTGGGGGCCATTGCCGGGCTCTACTGGCAGTTCCTCTACCGACCTGTGCGGGCGGAGATCAGCGCCATGGAACCCGACCTGAACAAGCTCAAGGCTGAGCTCGCCGCAAAGAAGGAGATCGTGAAGGAAAAACCCCGGTACATCGCCGAACTCGAGCAGACCAGGGCCAAGCTGTACATAGCCCTGAAACAGCTCCCGGACAAGAGCGAGATACCCTCGCTGCTGGAGAACGTCTCCTCGCTGGGCACCGCGGCCGGTCTCCAGTTCAAGCTCTTCAAGCCCCTGCCCGAGGTGTCAAAGAACTTCTATGCCGAGATCCCGGTGGATATCCAAGTGGACGGGGTGTTCCGCGACATCATCACCTTCTTTGACACCGTGTCCAAGATGCCCCGGATTGTCAACATCATCAACATCAAGATGAGCACGCCGAAGAAGAGCGCCACCGGGGGCATAATGCTGAGCACCACCTGCAAGGCCGTCACCTACAAGTTCATAGAAGGGGCCACGGCCGAACAGACGGGCGACACGAAGGACAAGAAGAAGGCGAAAAAAGACAAGATAGACAAGAAGGAGGGGCAGAAGGAATGAACAGGATCATCTATTCTCTCCTCGTCATCTGCCTCTTTGCCCTGCCCTGTTCCTGTAACGGGGAGAAGAAGGCGGTCTCCACCGAAGCCCAGAAGCCTGCAGCGGCAAAAAAGGCAGAGATGGTAAAACCTGTGCTTGCCCAGGCAGAGGAGCAGAAGAAACCCGAATACCAGGTGATCGGCGTACGTGACCCCTTCCAGCCCTTCGCCGGGATCAATCCCCTGGACACAGGTATTGGCGGGGTCGGGAAGGGCATCGACGCCCTCCAGCGGCTCTCCCTTGCCCAGATCTACCTCGTCGGGGTGATCCTCGGGAAACAGAACCGGGCCCTCCTCCAGGACACCTCCGGTATGGGTTACATCGTCACCGAGGGCACGCTGGTGGGAGAGAACAACGGGATCGTCACCAGGATCACCAAGGATACCGTTTCTGTGAAACAGCATTTCAAGGACTACATGGGGCGCGTGAGCACCCGGGAAATAGTCTTGGCTCTGAGGAAGGAAGAGGGGGTAAAGTAGGCATGAAGAAAAATACCATCCTGACATTCATAATCGGCTTGCTGGTCCTGCCGTTCTCTGCGTACGGGTTGAGCATCAAGACCGTGGACTTCATGAACGTAGAGAACAAGTCCAGGCTGCAGATCGGCCTTGACGGACAGGCCTCCTACGACGTGAACAGGGTAGGAAACAGCGTGGTGCTGAAGATCAACAAGGCGCGGATTCCCAGCCACCTTGCTCGGCCCTTCATCACCTCGGAATTCGTTACGGCCATCGAGCAGATCCTCCCGAGACAGGACAGGGATGACGTGGTCTTTGCCGTTGCCATGAAAGAGATGGCCCCCTACTTCGTCTCCCAGGACAACAACCTCCTCATCATGGACTTCGACATCCCCGCAGGCCTCAAGGATGCCATGCAGAAGGCCACGCCCGTGACCCTGGCGGAAACCGCATTCACGCCGGGGCAGGATAAAGGCCAGGCGACCCTTGCCCCGACGTATGTGAAGGGACTCTCCCCGGCGCCGACCACACAGAGCACCATCATCGACACCGACCGCACCCCCAAGTACAAGGGTGAGCGGATCACGCTCGATTTCCAGAACGCAGATATCCACAACATCCTGAGGATCATCGCGGACGTGAGCGGTCTCAACATCGTGACCTCGGACGAGGTCAAGGGAACGGTGACCATCCGCCTCAAGGACGTCCCCTGGGACCAGGCGCTGGACGTGGTCCTGGAGAGCAAGGACCTCGACAAGATGGCCATCGGCAATGTGGTCCGCATCGCGCCGGCCGACAAGATCAAGCAGGCCCAGGAACGCCAGCTTTCCTCGAAGAAGACCCAGGAGCAGCTGGAGCCGCTGGTGACCTCGGTGATCCCGGTGAACTTCGCCAAGGCCTCCGAAATCTCCAGCACCATCAAGGGAAAGGAGGTCGGTCTCCTGTCAGAGCGGGGGAACATCACCGCGGAGAACCGCACAAACGTCCTCATCGTGAAGGACATCCGCAAGAGCGTGGACGAGATCAATGCCATGGTGAGGCGGCTCGACCAGCCCACACCCCAGGTGCTCATATCCGCCAGGATCGTCCAGGCGGACACCACCTTCACCAGGGGCCTGGGCGTCATGTGGGGCGGCTCGTACCGGAGCCAGTCGGGAAGTCATCAGTTCGGCCTGTCCGGCGTGAACACGGGAGCGGCACGGAACCTGTTCGACACGTCCACGACGCCCGGCAGCAATGCGAACTGGTCCTCCACCGTGGTCCCCACCCCGTCCATGGCGGTGAACTTCCCCCAGAACCAGGCCGCCGGTTTCGGCATCACCGTGGGCAGGCTCGGCAGTACAGCCGCCCAGCTCGACCTGAGGCTCGACATCGGCGAGTCCACGGGCAGCATCAATGTACTGTCCAGGCCCAAGATCGTCACCATGGACAACAAGAAGGCCACCATCCGCCAGGGCGAGAAGTATCCGTACATCGTCCGCGACGACGAGGGCCAGCTCTCCACCGAGCTGAAGGACATCGACCTGGTCCTGGAGGTGACCCCCCGGATCGCCTTTGACGGGAGCGTGAACATGGAGGTCAACGTGAAGCGAAACTCCCTGGGTTCCATCACGAACCAGCTGGGAGACCCCTCCATCGCGGCCCGCGAGGCAGTGACCGAGGTCCTGGTGAAGAACGGAGAGACCAGCGTCATCGGCGGGATCATCGAGGAAGAGGATCGGGACAGTATGTCCAAGGTTCCGTTCCTGGGCGACCTCCCGGTCATCGGATACCTCTTCAAGGGGTCAACGACTGAAAAGACCAAGAAAGAGCTCCTGATCTTCATCACACCCCAGATCATCGAGCCCGTTGCCCTGAAATAGCACCTCGTGGCAGGCAGGAATGTGCGAGGGACCCCGCGCCATGGCGCGGGGTCCCTCGCTCTTTTGCCCTGCATCGGGAATACCCCGGCCGGGCCTGCGGCCGGGGACACCCTGCACACGGGGACCAGGAGCACCGTGAAGATTCCGCAATTGACAGGACACTCAAAGACTTACTATATGAGAGCTATCGATCAGGAGGTTCACGATTCATGGCCCAGATGAAACGGAAAGATCTGCTCAAAGGACCGGACGAGTTCGTCACGACCACCAGCAGTGCACTGGTCTGGATCAAGGAGCATCCGGCCCAGTTCGCAGCAGGGGCTCTCATCATCCTGTGCATCCTTGCAGGGGGATACGGGTTCTCCTACTGGAAGACATCCCGGGAACATACGGCCATGAACGAGTATGTGAAGGCCACCGACGACTCACAGCTGACCCTCAAGGTGGCCCAGGACTTCTCGGACACCAGGGCGGGAAAACTGGCGAAACTGCGGCTCGCCCGCATGGCCTTCGATCAGGGGGATGGAAAGATGGCCCTGTCCCACGCCAACGAGTTCATGGACAGCTGGTCCCGCAAGGATGTCCTGCACTGGCAGGCGGCCCTCATCATCGCCGGCACCTACATCAGCCAGAAGGAGCCCGCCAAGGCCCTGCCCCTGCTCGATGAGTGCATCGACTCCGCCTCCACAGACCTCAGGGATCAGGCCCTCTTCCTGAAGGCCAGCGCTCTCGTAACGCTGGGCAAGCCAGCTGAGGCGCGCCAGATCCTGAGCGCTGTGTCAGAGAACTACCAGGAGCTCGCCAAGGTCGTCACCGCCTCCCTGGGGCCCCTCCCGGGGACGAAAGCGGCCATCAAACCGTGAGTCGTGCATGAACTCCAACACCAGCATGATCAAGACGATAGCGCTGTGGATCGTCATCGCCCTCATCGGGGTGATGCTCTTCCACCTCTTCAACACCCAGCCTGCGAAGGAGTCGTCCGCGCTTTCGTTCAGCGAGTTCCTCCACGTGCTCGACAAGGGCGAGGTGAAGGACGTCACCATCCAGGGGAACGACATCAAGGGCACCCTGGCAAACGGCAAGCCCTTTTCCACCTATGCCCCGGAAGACCCGAGGCTCGTGGAGCGCCTCACCGAGAAGAACGTCGTCATCACGGCAAAACCCAGGGACGAGTCGCCCTGGTATCTCTCGGCGCTGATCTCCTGGATCCCCATGCTCCTGCTCATCGGGGTGTGGATCCTGTTCATGCGGCAGATGCAGTCCGGCGGCACCAAGGCCATGAGCTTCGGCAGGAGCAAGGCAAGGCTCATGACCCAGGACAAGATGAAGGTCACCTTCGCCGACGTGGCGGGCGTGGACGAGGCCAAGGAGGAGCTGGAGGAGATCATAGAGTTCCTCAAGGAACCCAAGCGGTTCACCTCCCTGGGCGGGAGGATACCCAAGGGGGTCCTCCTCCTGGGTCCCCCGGGCACGGGCAAGACCCTGCTGGCAAAGGCGGTGGCCGGAGAGGCGGGTGTGCCCTTCTTCAGCATGTCAGGCTCCGATTTCGTGGAGATGTTCGTCGGCGTCGGCGCATCACGGGTTCGCGACCTCTTCGCCCAGGGGAAGCAGCACGCACCCTGCATCATCTTCATCGATGAGATCGACGCCGTGGGCAGGCATCGCGGGGCAGGTCTCGGCGGTGGGCACGACGAGCGCGAACAGACCCTGAACCAGCTCCTGGTGGAGATGGACGGGTTCGAATCCAACGAAGGGGTCATCCTCATGGCCGCCACAAACCGCCCCGACGTCCTGGATCCCGCCCTGCTCAGGCCGGGCAGGTTCGACAGGCAGGTGGTGGTGGCAAGCCCCGACGTCAAGGGCAGGGAGGGGATCCTCAAGGTGCACAGCCGCAACATCCCCCTGGCAGACGACATCAACATGGCCACCCTCGCCAAGGCCACCCCGGGCTTCTCGGGGGCGGACCTCTCCAACCTGGTGAACGAGGCTGCGCTGCTGGCGGCCAGGAAGAAGCGCACCAAAGTCTTCATGGAGGACATGGAGCAGGCCAAGGACAAGGTCCTCATGGGCGTGGAGCGCAAGAGCATGGTCATCTCCGAGGAGGAGAAGAAGACCACCGCGTACCACGAGGCGGGCCATGCCCTGGTGGCAAAGAAGCTACCCAACGCGGACCCTGTGTACAAGGTGAGCATCATCCCCCGGGGACGTGCCATGGGCATCACCCAGCAGCTCCCCCTGGACGACCGGCACACTTACAGCAAAGATTTTCTGCTTGCCACCATCTCCGTCCTCATGGGAGGGAGGGTGACCGAGGAGCTGGTCCTGGGGCACCTCACCACCGGGGCGGGGAACGACATCGAGCGGGCCACCGACATGGCCAGGCACATGGTCACCGAGTGGGGCATGAGCTCGCTCGGCCCCCTGAGCTTCGGCAAGGTGGAGCAGGAGATGTTCCTGGGCCGGGAGATCTCGAAGAGGGTGGACTACAGCGAGCTCACCGCCCAGAAGATCGACGAGGAGGTGAAATCCATCATCATGGAGTGTTACGCCAAGACACGCTCCATCGTCGAGACGAACCTGGATACCCTGCACCGCATAGCCCAGACCCTGCTGGAGAAAGAGGTCCTCGATGGCTCGGAGATCGACAGGATCGTTGAGGAAGGGGCTGCCGCAGGCTAGGTTGCTCTGGCGGGCAGACCCATCGAGCCTCCTGGGCTGCGGTGTCGACCCTGCGGCGCTGACCTACCTCACCCCCAAGCTCACCCACCAAAACCTCCTGGTCAGGGGGGTGAAGCTCTATGCGGCAAACATCCTCAAGCAGAGCATGCTCTCCATCGGAGGGGACGTTGCGGTGCATCGCCAGGTGATTTCGGGAAAGGTGGAGACCTCGGACTGCATCATCATGGGCGACCTCAGGCACTTCCGCCTCCTGGTGGAAAAGCTCGGCCTCCAGCCCGGACTGGAGCCTCTCGCTGAGAGCATCCGCTCACAGGTATTCCCCGTGGACGGCCCCCTGGAACTGATCGCCTGCGGAAAGAGACTGTCGTGGTCGGAGCTCCCGGTCATTGTGGGGATCCTCAACATCACCCCTGACTCCTTTTCCGACGGCGGCAGATACCTGAGCCTCGATGCCGCCCTGAACCATGGCCGCGCCCTGGCGGAGCAGGGGGCGGAGATCATCGACATCGGCGGGGAGTCCTCCCGGCCCGGAGCGGAATCCATCTCCGCCGAAGATGAGATACGGCGGGTGATCCCCGTCGTCGAGGCGCTCTCCCGGGAGCTGGACATCCCCCTGAGCGTGGACACCACAAAGGCATCCGTGGCCGAGGCGGCACTCAAGGCAGGCGCATCCATCATCAACGACATCACCGCACTGCAGGGGGATCCCGCCATGATGGGCCTTGCAAGGGACAGCGGCTGCGCCGTGGTACTCATGCACATGCGGGGCACCCCCGGTACCATGCAGTCGCAGACCGCATACCTAGACATCGTGTCGGAGATCTACTCCTTCCTCGATGAGAGGATCGAGTCGTGTCTGGACGGGGGCATCGCTCAGGAATCCATCATCGCGGATCCGGGTATCGGCTTCGGAAAGGACCTCCTGGGCAACCTCTGTCTGCTCGGTCACATCTCGGAGTTCCGATCGCTCCACGTGCCGGTCATGGTGGGCCATTCCCGGAAATCATTCCTCGGCGGCGTGCTGGGGACGGATGTGGACCGGCGCGAGGAAGGGACCGATGCCGTGACCGCGTGGTGTGCCGTGCACGGGGTGGATATGGTGAGGGTGCATGATTGCACCCATGCACGGCGCATCCGGTCCGTGATGCGTGCCGTCATGGAGGCGCCATGATCATCGGCGTGGGCGTCGACATCGTGGACATCTCTCGCATCGATGCCCTCAAAAAGAAATTCGGGATGCGCTTCCTCTCCCGCATCTTCACCCCTGAAGAGATCGCGTACTGCACGGCCCGGCATGACATGGCCGCATCGCTGGCCGGCAGGTTCGCTGCCAAGGAGGCGGCGTTCAAGGCCCTTTCATCGGACAGGGCATCAGGGATCGGGTTCAGGGAGATCTCTGTTGCCTCCCACAGATCCCTGCCGCGACTGTCTCTGACGGGAAAGGCCCTCGGAAGGGCTGCAGAGCTCGGCACGGACCGGTGCCACCTGAGCATCTCCCACGACAGGGGATGCGCCGTGGCCGTGGTGATCCTGGAGGGCTCATGAGGTGGGAGTGCACCACCCATTCCCCACAGGAGACACTTATCCTGGGGGAACGGATCGGCTCCCTGCTCGGGGGCGGCGAGATCATCCTCCTCAACGGAGAACTGGGCGCGGGCAAGACGCTGCTCACCCGGGGCATCGCTTCCGGCATGGGGCTGGAAGCCTACGAATCCGTGGTCAGCCCGAGCTTCACCCTGGTCAACATCTACAACGCGAAGCTTGACATAATCCATGTAGATCTCTATAGGCTAGACTCTGAAGAAATAGCCCATCTGGGGTTGGAAGACTACATGGACAGGGAGCACGTCCTGATCGTGGAATGGGCGGAACGGGCCCACGGCTATTTCCAGGGTTCAACGGCGGACATCACGATCAGTCATGCCGGGGAGCATGCACGGACCATCCTCATCTCCACCGATCTCCCCTGGAATCAATCCCTGTGCGGGTAAGGGCACCGCACGGGCCGACATTCCCATCCCCCCGATCGGCCGGGTTCTGCATGCACCACATCATGGGTGAAAGGTGAGAAGGGTATGGCGATCATTGTTCAGAAATACGGCGGCACTTCCGTGGGCTCCCTGGAAAAGATCAAGTTCGTGGCGAACAAGGTGGCGAAGCGGTACCGGGAAGGCCATGACATAGCGGTCGTGGTATCGGCAATGTCCGGGGAGACGGACAAGCTCATCCGGCTCGCCAAGGACCTCTCGCCCTCGCCCGACCCGCGGGAAATGGACGTCCTCGTATCCACGGGCGAGCAGGTGACCATCGCGCTGCTCTCCATGGCCTTGAAGGATCTGGGCATCCCCGCCCGCTCCCTGCTCGGATTCCAGGTGGGGATCAGGACCGACGATGCCTTCATGAAGGCCAGGATCATCGATATCGATACCTCGGTGCTCCGGGAGACCTTCGCGGCAAAGGAGGTGGCCGTGGTGGCAGGGTTCCAGGGGATTACCGACGCCAGGGACATCACCACCCTCGGGAGGGGGGGCTCCGACACCTCCGCCGTGGCCCTTGCCGCAGTGCTCGGTGCCGAGCTGTGCGAGATCTACACGGATGTTGACGGCGTCTACACCTGCGACCCCAACATCTGCGACAAGGCGAGACGCCTCGACCGGATCTCCTACGACGAGATGCTGGAGATGGCATCTCTCGGGGCCAAGGTCCTGCAGACGAGGTCCGTGGAGTTCGCGAAGAAGCACAATGTTCCCATCCTGGTGAAGAGCACCTTCACCGACGAGGGGGGAACCCTTACCACCCAGGAGGATAGCGAGATGGAGAAGGAAATCGTATCGGGGATCACCTATGACAAGAACGAGGCAAAGATCACCATCCTGGGCGTGCAGGACAAGCCCGGCGTTGCGGCCATGATCTTCACGCCCCTGTCGGAGAACAACATCAACGTGGACATGATCATCCAGAACGTGTCCGCAGACGGCAAACACGCGGATCTGAGCTTCACGGTGACCAAGACCGACTTCGACAAGGCCATGTCCATCGTGAAGCAGCTTTCCGGGGAGCTCGGAGCCCGCGACGTGGTGGGGGACCCTTCCATCGCCAAGCTCTCCATCGTCGGGGTGGGCATGAGGTCCCACGCTGGGGTCGCCTCCAAGATGTTCTCCACGCTGTCTCGGGTGGGCATCAACATCCAGATGATCTCCACCTCCGAGATAAAGGTCTCCTGCGTCATCGATGAGAAGTTCATCGAGCTCGGCGTGCGTGTCCTCCACGAGGCCTTCGAGCTAGAGAACCCGAGGGCGGCACTTTGAGCGGCAGGATAGAGATCTACGACACCACCCTGCGGGACGGCGTCCAGTCCGAGGACATCAGCCTGTCCCTGGACGACAAGCTCTCCATCATCACGCGCCTCGACCAGCTGGGCATCCACTACATCGAGGCCGGATGGCCGGGCGCCAACCCGAAGGACGATCGCCTGTTCACCAAGATACGCTCGCTGCATGTATCCCAGGCACGGATCATTGCCTTCGGCAGCACCTGCAGACCCGGCGGGCTTCCCGAGAACGACCGCCTCATCAAGAGCATCATCAGTGCGAAACCCCACGGCGTGACCATCTTCGGAAAGTCATGGGACGCACATGTGCGGGGAGAAGGGGGACTCGGATGCAGCCTTGACGAGAACCTGCGCATGATACGCGAGACCGTTGCCTTTCTCAGGAAGTCCTTTCCCATTGTCTTCTTCGATGCCGAGCACTTCTTCGACGGGTTCAAGGCGAACAGGGACTATGCCCTGGCCGCGCTGGATGCGGCCGTCCAGGGAGGGGCATCCAGGGTCGTCCTGTGCGATACCAACGGCGGGACGATCCCTTCCGAAGTCAGCGAAATCGTGGGATTCCTCGCACAGAAACGTGCGATCCCCCTGGGCATCCACTGTCACAACGACTCGGAACTGGCCGTGGCCAACACCCTGTGCGCCGTACAGGCAGGGGCGGACCAAGTGCACGGGACCATCAACGGCGTGGGTGAGCGGTGCGGAAACGCCAACCTGTGCTCCATCATCCCCGCCCTGTCCATCAAACTCGGTTACGAAACCATCGCCAAGGACAAGCTGAGGATGCTGAGCGACATCTCACGCTTCTTCGACGAGATCGCCAACCTCCTCCACGACAAGCACCAGCCCTATGTGGGGGAATCGGCCTTTGCCCACAAGGGAGGGGTGCACGTGAGCGCCGTCATGGGAGACCCGGCAACCTACGAGCACCTCCCCCCCGAGGTGGTGGGGAACCAGCGAAAGGTCATCGTGTCGGAGCATTCGGGCAAGAGCAACATCATCTACAAGGCCCGGGAATTCAACATCGACCTCTCCAAGGACGACACCGCGGCCAACGAGATCGTCAAGATCATCAAGGACCTGGAAAACTGCGGCTTCCAGTTCGAGGGGGCGGACGCCTCCCTGGAACTCCTCATGAAGAAGGCCATGAACCAGCACGTGCGATCCTTCAGGCTCAAGGGATTCAGGGTCAACACCGAGCGCCGCAGCGACGACACCGACCCCGTGTCCGAGGCCACGATCATGATCGAGGTCGACGGCAATGTGGAGCACACCGCAGCCATGGGAAACGGCCCGGTCAACGCCCTGGACAAGGCGCTCAGGAAAGCCCTGCAGAAGTTCTACCCCGCCATCCAGGAAGTGGAGCTCCTGGACTACAAGGTGCGCGTCATCTCTTCGCGGTCCGGAACCGAATCCGTGGTGCGCGTCCTCATCGAGTCCGGGGACAAGAAGGATCACTGGTATACCGTGGGGGTGTCCAGCAACATCCTGGAGGCTTCCTGGATGGCACTGGTGGACAGCATGGATTACAAGCTCTACAAGGATTCCGCCAAGGGCCTCACACACAAGAAGGTCCGTTAAGCGTTCTCTCTGACCATCCGATAAGTATCTATATCAAGGAACCAAGGAAGGGGCCGACGATGAAGAGAGAAGCGAGCATGTATAGGGACAGCAGGAGATTCGAGTTCCAGGGTATGAAGAAGTGGTTGAAGCAGGGTGACTACATCATCTCCACCATCTCCGAAGACGGCACCATCTGGACCTATACGAGCAAGGCGCTTCCCATCTTCGATTTCGGGAACACCAAGATCTTCCAGGCCCAGGAATCGGGAGTGGCCGAGGTGAGCGGGATGGAGAAAGGCGATGAGTTCTATTTCTCCATCCAGGGGGTAAGGGTCTCCAAGGTCTACGACTACTCCTACGCGGAAGACCTGTAACCGGCCCTTCCCTTCCACAGAGGTCTGTCGCCGCACTCTACTCCCTGAGAATCAGCCCGACCAGAAGGGACGCAAGGGTGAGGAACAGGACGGCAAAGGTGACCCGCGAGCGGTCCCGGTCCTTCCTGATCATGAATCCTTCCACGAGACAGAACCCCACGATCACCGCGCTGACGATGGCCCAGGATACGGGCTCGAGGTGCGGGGTGAGTGCATACCCGAGATACAGTGCCACGGGGACATAGAGCAGTGCCCAGATCATACTGCCCCCAGTCTATACCACAAGTGAATCCCGGGGGGAAACCCCGTTGTAGACAAAGGCATTTCTTCGTGATCCGCAGAGCGCACGGGGGCTGAACACCGGTATCGGACAGGGTGTTTTTATCCTTGTTTTTTTCCCCCAACCATGACATAGGGGGTTCTCGAACTGAGCCAGTAGCTCAGTCGGTAGAGCATCGGACTTTTAATCCGGTGGTCGAGGGTTCGAGTCCCTCCTGGCTCATAAGTATGTCCCCATCGTCTAGCCAGGCCCAGGACACCGGCCTTTCACGCCGGCGACAGGGGTTCAAATCCCCTTGGGGACGCCAAAGCCCCCGGGAGAGATCTCCCGGGGGCTCATTACCCTCCCTTTCCCGTCAGGGCCTTCCCGCGCGGCCAGATCCCTCACCTGGAGCCCTGGTCAGGCCCCTGGACATCCTTTATGATCACGGAGAAACACTCCACCAGCATCGGATCCAGGACATTGCCCTTCATGGAGTCCAGCATCTCCAGGGCGCGTTCGGGCGTATACGCCATCCGATAGGGCCGCTCGGTGGTAAGGGCGTCATAGACGTCCGCCACGCTGACGATCCGGGCCTCCTGGGGGATCTGATCGCCAGCGAGCCCCTCGGGATACCCCTTGCCGTCAAAGCGTTCATGGTGGGACAGGATGATGTTCACGATGACACCCGAGAGACGGCCCTTGCGCGCAACATCGGCGCCCCACAGGGGGTGGTTCCTGATGACGTGCACTTCGGCATCATCCAACGGGCCCTCATTGTTGAGGATATTTTCCGACACGCCGATCTTCCCGCAGTCATGGAGCCAGCTCCCGTACCGGATGGCCGCCTGTGCATCATCACCCAGGCCCAGTCGTTTCGCCATCATGACGGCATAGGTTGCAACGCGTTCGGAGTGCCCCCTGGTGTAGGGGTCCTTGAGCTCGAGGGCATGCACCAGGGACCGCATGGTATTCTCGTCGCCGCGCAGGATCGACTTGACGAGCCGGTATCGCTCCAGGGCGTCCACCACGATGGCCACCAGCTGGGAGTTCTCCCAGGGCTTGACGAGAAAGCGATACACCTCCACGCGGTTGATGGCCTCCAGGGCGGTCTCCAGGTCGGCGAAACCGGTCATGAGGATCTTCACCGTGTCCGGCGAGATGACCTTCACCCGGGACAGCAGATCGATGCCCCGCATGCCGGGCATATGGTTGTCCGAGACCAGCACGGCTATCTCGTGGCCCTTGAGGATATCCAGCGCGGCCTGGGGACTGCCGGCGGTGAGGATGTCCATGCCGCGATCAGCAAAGATCTGCTGGGCAATGTCCAGGATGTATGCCTCGTCATCGACGAACAGGATCTCTTCTGCCATCTCTCCCCTTTCATCGTCTTTTCGAAGGAAAAAGATTAACCCATCCTCGGGGAAGATTCCAGCACGACCCCGCTGAAGATTCATGCCGTCCGGCGCCCGGCATCACGGCAAACAGGGATGGAAGTGGCGCACCCTTTGTGCTAGACAATGCCCATGATCGCCCTGGGGGACGTAGTAGCCATCCATATCAACAACCAGCCATCGATCTATGCACGGATCGAGACCATTGAGCCGGATATCAAACCCAGATGGTTCCAGGTGAAGTTCCTCCTCCTGAGCTTCCCGCCCCAGGAGGTCAGCTGGATCCTCAGACGGGAATACCTCGAGGGATCCCCCTTCACCATGAACGACACCCCGGTACAGATATTTCCCGTGAAAAGGACCGGGGTCTCCCGACCCTCCCCCCTGGCAAAAGGCGGCCCCAAGGGGGCCGAGGTGATATCGATGAGCAGGGCGAGGGACAAGAAGGCGAACGGGAAGAAAACCGAACCGGACGATGGCGAACCGATATGATCCCCTCGTGCCCGCAGGGGTGCATGAGGGAAGTTCCTCCCGGGAAAAACTCTCCGGAAAAACCCGCTGCCTCCGCCCGGGACAATGTCAGGAAAGTGAAGGGATTACACCATTGAACACAGAGATCCACCAATTAAAGTCGTGCTGTTCAACTGCCGATAGTCATTAGGAAGGTGAGCTATGGCGAATGAGCGAATAGGCGAACAGCTGGTCAAAAACGCGCTGATAACCACAGAACAGCTCCTTGATGCACAGAAGGCGCAGAAGGTGTCCGGGATCAGACTCGGGTCCCAGCTCGTCAAACTCGGGCATATCACAGAAGAACAGCTCGTGGAATTCCTGGGACGGCAGTACCGCCTGCCCGCCATCATCCTGAAAAACCTCAGCCCCGATCCCGAGATCGTCAAGCTCATCCCCATCAACGTGGTCCAGAAATATCATGCCATCCCCTTTGACCGGAACGGGTCCACCCTGAAGGTGGCCATGACCGATCCCACGAACATCTTCGCCGTGGACGACCTGAAGTTCCTCACCGGGTATTCCATCGAGGTGTATGTCACCTCCGAGGACTCCCTGAAATGGGCCATCGACCACTTCTACGATCAGAGCGCGTCCCTGGACGACGCCCTGAGCAGCATGGAGGAAGGTGCGAGCTCCGTGGAGCTGGCCATGGAGGGAGACGAGATCGCGGTGGGCGACCTGGAGAAGGAGGCGGACCAGGCACCGGTCATCAAGCTGGTGAACCTCACCCTGGTGGACGCCATCAAGAAGGGGGCCAGCGACATCCACGTAGAACCGTACGAGAAGTTCATGAGGATCCGTTACCGGCTCGACGGCATGCTCATCGAGGCCATGAAACCCCCCGTCCGCCTGAAGAACGCCCTGGTGTCGCGCCTGAAGATCATGGCAAGGCTCGACATCGCGGAGAGACGGCTCCCCCAGGACGGCAGGATCAAGCTCAAGGTCCAGGGCGGCAAGGAGGTGGAGTTCCGCGTCTCCGTGCTGCCGACCCTGTACGGCGAGAAGGTGGTTCTGAGGATCCTGGACAAGGCGAACCTGCAGCTCGACATGACCAAGCTGGGCTTCGAGGAAGAGGCCCTTGCGCGATTCAAGGAGGCCATCTACAAGCCATGGGGCATGGTCCTCGTCACCGGGCCCACGGGCTCGGGAAAAACCACCACCCTCTATTCTGCCCTGTCCGAGCTGAACAAGATCGACCGGAACATATCCACGGCGGAAGACCCGGTGGAGTTCAACCTCCCCGGCGTGAACCAGGTCCAGATGCACGAGGAGATCGGGCTGACCTTCGCCAGCTCCCTGCGCTCGTTCCTCAGGCAGGACCCGGACATCATCCTCGTGGGAGAGATCCGCGACTTCGAGACCGCCGAGATCGGCATCAAGGCAGCCCTGACAGGCCACCTGGTGCTCTCCACCCTCCATACCAACGACGCCCCCTCCACCATAAACCGACTCCTCAACATGGGCATCGAACCCTTCCTGGTGGCCTCCTCCGTGAACCTCATCGTGGCACAGAGGCTGGCGAGAAAGGTGTGTCCCCAGTGCAAGATACGGGACGAAGCATCCGTGGAGACCCTGCACCAGATGGGCATGGACCTGGAGACGGCCAAGACCGCGGAATGCGTTACGGGCAAGGGCTGCCCGGCATGCGGGAATACGGGGTACAAAGGCAGGATCGCGCTCTATGAGGTCATGCCCGTGACCGAGGCGGTCCGGGAGCTCATCCTCATGGGGGCATCCGCATCCGAGATCAAGAGCCAGGCCATCAGCCAGGGCATGAAGACCCTCCGGCAGAGCGGCCTCACCAAGATCCTTGACGGGACCACATCGGTGGCGGAGATCCTCAGGACCACCATGGCCGACTAATCCTGGAGGTAGGCATTGGAACACTCAATCTATGATCTGCTGAAGATGATGGTGGACAAGGGCGCTTCCGACCTGCACATCACCACGGGATCACCCCCCCAGGTCCGCGTCCGGGGCCAGCTTTATCCCCTGGACACCCCCCCCATGGACCCCAAGTCCACCCGGGAACTGCTCTACTCCATCCTCACCGAGGCCCAGAAGCACAAGTTCGAGGAGGAACAGGAGCTCGACCTCTCCTTCGGCATCAAGGGGGTCGCCCGGTTCAGGGCCAACATCTTCGTGCAGAGAGGCGCGCTGGCGGGCGTGTTCAGGATGATCCCGTACGAGATCCTGGCCCTGGACTCCCTGGGACTCCCCCCGGTGGTCCTGAAGCTCACCTCGCTCCCGAGGGGCCTCATCCTGGTGACCGGCCCCACGGGGTGCGGCAAGTCCACCACGCTCGCGGCATTCCTGGACAAGATCAACACCGAGCGCCACGACCACATCGTCACCATCGAAGACCCCATCGAGTTCGTGCACAAACACAAGGGGTGTCTGGTGAATCAGCGCGAGATCGGCGCCGATACCAAGAGCTTCGTCAATGCCCTGAAGTACATCCTGCGCCAGGACCCGGACGTGGTGTTCATCGGCGAGATGAGAGACCTGGAGACCATGCAGGCCGCCCTCACCATCTCCGAGACAGGTCACCTCGTGTTCGCCACCCTGCACACGAACTCGGCGGTGCAGACCGCCAACCGCATCGTGGACGCCTTCCCGGCGCACCAGCAGTCGCAGATCAGGGCACAGCTGGCCTTCGTGCTGGAGGCGGTCATCGCCCAGCAGCTCATCCCACGCCTGGACGGCAAGGGCCGGGTCATGGCCTCGGAGGTCATGATCTCCACGCCAGCCATCCGTAACCTCATCCGGGAGGACAAGATCCACCAGATCTACTCCCAGATGCAGGTGGGGCAGACAAAGCACGGGATGCAGACCATGAACCAGTCGCTGCTGAACCTCTACATGCGCAAGTTCATATCCCTGGATGACGCACTGGGACGGTCCATGGACCCCGAGGAGCTCAGGCAGATGATCGCGTCCCCCTCCCAGCAGAGGAACATATCAGGGACAGAGAGGAGATAACCCATGGCAGTATTCGTCTGGGAAGGCAAGCTCGCCAACGGCACCATCAAGAAGGGCGAGATCGAGGCCGCCGACAAGGCAGCGGCCGGCATGATCCTGAAACGGCAGCGCATCGTGCCCACCAAGATCAAGGCCAAGGCACAGGAGATCGCCCTGTTCTCAAAGAACATCAAGACCAAGGAGATCGTCATCTTCACCCGGCAGTTCGCCACCATGATCAATGCCGGTCTGCCGCTGGTGCAGTGCCTCGACATCCTCTCGTCCCAGCAACCCAACCCCACCTTCAAGAAGGTGCTCGCCCAGATCAAGCAGGATGTGGAATCGGGCAACACCTTTGCCGATGCCCTGGCAAAGCACCCCAAGGTGTTCGACAGCCTGTACGTGAACCTCGTGGGCGCGGGCGAGATCGGCGGCGTGCTCGACACCGTCCTGAACCGCCTTGCCGTGTACATGGAGAAGAACGAGAACCTCAAGAACAAGATCAAGAGCGCCATGACATACCCCATCATCGTGCTGTGCGTGGCCTTCGGCGTGGTGACCGTGCTCATGATCTTCGTCATCCCCACCTTCAAGGACATGTTCGAGCAGTTCGGGTCGTCACTCCCCGGGCCTACACAGCTCGTGGTGGACATGAGCAATTTCTTCCGGCACTACTGGTGGGGCATGGTCGGATTCATCATCGCCCTCATTGTTGCCATCAAGTGGGCCTACAAGCAGAAACAGGGTCGGTATTACATTGACAAGACGTTCCTGCGGCTCCCCATATTCGGCGACCTGATCAGGAAGGTGGCAGTGGCGAAGTTCACCCGGACCCTGGGCACCATGATCTCCTCGGGCGTGCCCATCATGGACGGTCTCGAGATCACCTCCAAGACCGCGGGCAACGTCATCGTGGAGGACGCCATCCGGTCCGTGAGGACCTCCATCAGCGAGGGCAAATCCATGTCCGAGCCATTGGAGCAGACCGGCATTTTCCCGGGCATGGTGGTGCAGATGATCGCCGTGGGCGAGGCCACGGGCGCCATGGACCAGATGCTCGGCAAGATCGCCGACTTCTACGACGAAGAGGTCGACGTGGCCGTGGATGCCCTCACCTCGGCCCTGGAGCCCATGCTCATGGTCTTCCTGGGCGGCATCATCGGCTTCGTCGTGGTGGCCATGTACCTGCCCATCTTCCAGATGGCCTCGGCGGTATAACACATTCCCTGCGTGCACGACCCTGGCCGGACGGCAGCGATGCCGCCCGGTCTTTTCATGTCCTGACCGGGCACCCCGGCCTCACGCAGATTCGGCTATCCAGGAGCAGCTGTTTTCTGGTACTCCATGCCGAGACACTCGAATCCCGGTCAGGAGGGGTCATGCCATGAGTATCTTCGAGGTTATCATGCTGGTCTGTTTCGGTGCCGCATGGCCCGCGTCCATCGCCGCGTCGTACCGGTCCAGGACCGCACGTGGCAAGAGCCTGGCCTTCCTGGTCATCATCTTCACCGGGTATGCCGCAGGGGTGCTGCACAAGATCTTCTACAACCTCGACTGGGTCGTGTCCCTGTATGCCCTCAACGGCATCATGGTCCTGGCGGACATACTCCTCACCGGGAGGAACCTGAGGCTGGACCTGCAGGGCGGTTCATAAACAGGATCTTGGCCGGACTTCGCCCACGAGCTCATGGAAGCTGACCATCCGGATGCCTGCGGCACGAAGCCTTTCCCTGCCTGCCGAGGCGACGAGGGCATCCAGCTCCGCCGTTCTCCAGGGGTCCCTGCCCCTGGCCGGGTGCACCACGAGCTCCGTGTCAGCGCTGCCCACCTCCTCCAGCCGGGAGGCGCCCTCCAGGTAACAGGGGCAGTGCACGAGCCCCCGTTCTTCGAGCAGGTCCTGCATGTGCGAATACACCGCGTCGTCGAAGGGTATGGGCTGCCGGGTGGTGAGGGAGTACCCCTGTCTGCTGAACCGCGCGGCGGGAATATGCCAGTCCCTGGCCAGCTCCATGAGCATGAGGAAGACGGGGAGGAAGCCGTGAACATGGTGATGGGTGTCCACATGGGACGGGGTCAGCCCCGCTGATACGAACTTCCGGACCTGCACGCGGGCGCTGTCCCTGCAGGCATCAATGAACCCGTCCTGTCCGAGCATGGCGGCCAGCTCATCGCGGGTATGGACCTCCCTGCCCCCGGGACTCCACCCGAACACCCCGTCGAGGTCGATGTGGATCCCCGCATGCCTGATCCCCAGGCGTGCAAGCCCTTCCACTGCCTGCCCTGCACAGGGTGCATTGATGAGGACCGAGGTGTCGCTGATATACCCGTTTTCCAGGCCCCACAAGACCCCTTCGTTGATATCGGCGCTCAGTCCCAGGTCGTCGGCGTTGACGACAAGCCTGACCTCACTCGTCCCGGTGCCAGGAGAGGCGTACGAATTTCTCTTCATCGGAATATTTCAGCTGCAGATCCCCCTTGTATGCCCGGTAGAGGGCATCCCCGATCTGGCGGGCCAGGTGGTCGTCGGTCAACCGTACGCGCAATGTGTCCGCCTCCTGCATGATGCCGATCAGCCTCTTGAGCGGAGACCGCTCCTTGGCATCCCTGACCAGCTTCTGGATCAGGTTCTCGATCTCCTCCCGGTGCTTTTTCAGGTACGTGCCGGACAGGGAAAGCTCCCCGGCGGGGAAATCGTCGCGGATCCTCCTGCACGCGGAACAGAGCAAGGCAGTGCCTGAAACTACAGGCTTTTCAGGCCATACCCACCTGCCCCCCTGGTATGCGGCCCCGCATTCAGGGCAGTAGGAACCTTCGGCATGCTTCCGTGCGTCACCATACGGATCGTGGCCTTTCTCCTTGATATTTCTGTCTATGCGCATATGCCGACACCCTCCTGGTTCATAATGTTAGTTCCGAGGAGGGAAAAGACAAGGGCGGCTCACGGAAGGGCCTGTATCAGGGCGCCTCCTGCCACCCGATGGAGATGGTTTCACTGATCAGGGTCCTGCGCTCCCCGTTCACCCGGATGACAAGGTGCCCGTCCATGGTGATGTCCTCGACGGTGCATGGCCGCCCCGCATCGTCGAAGACTTCGTACCCCTGCAGGAGACCATGGCCGAGAAAGGCCTGCCTCACCGGGCCGAACCCCTGAACCCTGAATGCCTCCATCCATGAGGTGGTGCTGGCGGCCACACCGGAGGTCACCTCATCGAGGTCGTATACCCTGCCCGTTGCCTGCCTGAGGGAGATGGCCCGGCGCTCGAGATCCCCGGGCCAGCGGATCTGGTTCACGTTGATGCCCATGCCGACGGCGGTTATGCCTGCCCTGGCCTCGCAGAGGATGCCGCATACCTTGCGGCCGTCCATGACGAGGTCATTGGGCCACTTGATGCCCACCGGAACGCCCGGTGCCAGAGCGGCCAGGGCCTCCCGCACGGCCACCCCGGCGATGATGGGGTAGCGCTCCTCGACGTCTGCCACGGTGAAGGTGAGGTACAGGTTCTCCCCTTCCGGAGAAAACCATTGCCGTCCCCGCCGCCCCCGTCCCGCGGTCTGCCGCCGTGCCCTCACGAGCAGGCCTGGCCGGCCCGCGTCGAGGGCGTACCGGTTCGTGGAGTCCACCTCCGCCAGGTCGATCACCTCACCGAAGAGCGGCGTGGGCCCGAGCGAACCCATCACGCCTTCAGCAGCGCATGGGCCTTCTGGAGGCTCGCGAGCTCGAATTCGAGGTCGGCCTTGATCCTGGCCTGCTCGTCCACCACCTCTTTCTTTGCCTTGGCCACGAAATTGGGGTTCGAGAGCTTTCTGCGCTTCTCCTCGAGCTCCTTGGCGACCTTGCCCATCTGTTTGGCCAGGCGGTCGAGCTCCTTGTCGATATCGATGACGCCCTCCAGGGGCACGTAGACCTCGAGCCCCTTCCTCACCGCCAGGGCGCACTTCCTGGGCCTCTCTGCCTCGTCCGCTATGAAGCCAACCTGTCTGGCGCGCGCCAGGTCCCTGATGTGCACGCTGTTGGCCTGGAGCAGGCCCCGGAGCTTCCGGTCTTCCACCCTGATGACCACGTCCAGCAGCACCCCGGGGGAGATGCCCGTCTCGCCCCGTATGCTGCGCACCCCGGATATGACCTCGATGATATAGCCCATGAGCTCGTCATCCCCGGGGAAGTCGAGGTCAGGGTTCACCGAGGGGTAGCGCGCCTTCACGATGGACTCTCCGTCCCTGCCGGGAAGGCGCTGCCAGATCTCTTCGGTGACAAAGGGTATGATGGGGTGCATCAGCTCCAGGACGGCCCTGAACACGTGGTGGAGCACCCACCTCGTCTGGGTCCCCTCCCCGGTACCGAGCACCGACTTGCTGAGCTCGATGTACCAGTCGCAGAAGGTGTGCCAGGTGAACTGGTAGAGGACGTCCGCCGCATCGTTGAACCGGTATTCCTCCAGGGCCTTGCGCGTCTGCGCCACGGTTTTGTTGAGCTCGGTGAGGATCCACTTCTCGGCGAGCCCGAGCCTGGATGGATCAGGGATTGATCCCCGGGGGTCGAAGCCTTCGATGTTGCTCAGCACGAACTTGCCCGCATTCCAGATCTTGTTGATGAAGAAGCGGTATCCCTGGATGCGCTTGTCGCTGATGCGGACGTCGCGGCCCATGGCGGCAAAGGCGGTGAGGGCGAACCGGAAGGCGTCGGCGCCGTACTTGTCCATCTCCACGATGGGGTCCACGATGTTCCCCTTGGACTTGCTCATCTTCTGGCCATGCTCGTCGCGGACCAGGGCGTGCAGGTACACGTCCCTGAAGGGGACATCCCCCATGAACTTCAGGCCCAGCATCATCATCCTGGCCACCCAGAAGAACAGGATGTCGAACCCGGTGATGAGGACATCGGTGGGATAGAAGCGCTTCAGCGTCGGGGTCTGCTCAGGCCACCCCATGGTGGAAAAGGGCCACAGCCCGGAAGAGAACCACGTGTCCAGGACGTCGGTCTCCTGCCTGAGATCGGTGGAGGCGCACTTCGAGCACTCCGTGGGCTCGATCTCGCTCACCATGACCTCGCCGCACCCGTCACAGTACCAGGCCGGGATCCGGTGGCCCCACCAGATCTGACGCGAGATGCACCAGTCGCGGATGTTGTTCATCCACTCGTAGTAGACCTTCTCCCACTGTTTGGGGATGATCCTGGTCCTGCCGTCGGCCACGGCCCTGATGGCCTCCTCGGCCAGGGGTCTGGTCTTCACGAACCACTGCTTGGACAGGTGGGGCTCGATGGTGGTCCTGCACCGGTAGCAGGTGCCCACCGGCACCCGGTACGGGGTCTTGCCCACCAGGAAGCCCTGCTCCTGCAGGTCCTCCTCGAGGCGCTTCCTGCACTCGAAACGATCCAGGCCCTTGTACGGGCCAGCATTTTCGTTCATGTTCCCTGACTCGTCGATGATCACGATGACCTCGAGGCCGTGGCGCAGGCCCATCTCGTAGTCGTTGAGGTCGTGGGCGGGGGTGACCTTCACCGCGCCGGTGCCGAACTCCCTGTCCACCACGGCGTCCGCGATGACCGGGATGCGCCGGTTCATCACGGGCAGGACGAGCTCCTTGCCGAGCATGGACGCGTACCGCTCGTCAGCGGGGTTCACCGCCACCGCCGTGTCTCCGAGCATGGTCTCGGGCCGCGTGGTGGCCACCACCACCTCGCCGCTCCCGTCGGCCAGGGGGTACCGGATGTGCCAGAGGAACCCGTCGGCCTCCTCGTGCTCCACCTCCAGGTCGGACAGGGCGCTGTGGCACCTGGGGCACCAGTTCACGATGTAGTCGCTCCGGTAGATGAGCCCGTCGTTGTACAGGGTGATGAACACCTTCTTCACCGCATGGGACAGCCCCTCGTCCATGGTGAACCGGGTCCGGTCCCAGTCACACGAAGCGCCGAGCCGCTTCAGCTGGGTGATGATGAGGTCGCCGTGCTTGTCCCGCCACCTCCACACCTCATCGATGAAGGCCTCCCGCCCCAGGTCGTGGCGCGATTTCCCCTTTCCCGCCAGGTACTTCTCCACCACGTTCTGGGTCGCGATGCCCGCATGGTCGGTGCCGGGCATCCACAGCGCATCGAAGCCGTCCATGCGCTTGTATCGGATCATGATGTCCTGCAGGGTGTTGTTGAGGGCATGCCCCATGTGGAGCACCCCGGTGACGTTGGGGGGAGGGATCACGATGGCGTACCCCTTCGCCGGTCCGTCGTCTCCGGCATGGAAATACTTCTTTTCCAGCCAGGTCTCGTACCACCTCTGCTCAATATCCTTCGGGTCGTATTCTCTGTCGAGCATCATCGGGCTCCTGCGTGCGAAGTGGCCCCTTCATAGCATGAAAAGGGCGGAAAAGGCAAAAGACGAAGGCCATGAGAAGTCCCGACTCCCGGTGGGGAAGATATGGCGAAGCGCAAGAGACCCCGCATCGCGGGGCCTCTTGCTTGTACGCGGCAGGCGGGCCTCTGCGTGGCGCCCGCAAGGTCAGTATCACAGCTTCTTGAGGCGCTCGATCTCCTCCCGGATCACCTTCTCCACGATCCCGGGCAGGGCCTGGCGCGTGGACGTGACCACTTCCTGGAGGAGTTCCTGCACCACGGGCCTCACGATGCCCTCCAGCATCTCCGGCATGCCCCTGCGGAATTCCGCAACCACCGCCTCGACCACTGCCTCGGTGGGCACGGCCACGGGCTGGACTGCCTGAACCGTCTCCACGGCAACGGCGGGCTGCTCTTCGGGTTCCCCGACCTCCGGCGCCGTGGGCACTGCCGCCGCCATTGGCTGCACGGGCTCATCGAGAACGGGAGCGGGTTCTTCAGCGGCCTGAGCGGGTTCCTCGAGGCTCTTGACGCGTATCTCGCTCACCTGGATGGTTTCCATCTCCCCCGGGGCAGGGGGTTGCGGTTCCTCTGCCGCCGGGAACGGCTCCTCCAGGAGGACATCGCTCAGGAGGACCTCTTCCTCGTTCTTGGTGAGCGGCGCCTCGTGGAGCTTGTCCTGGATGGCCATGTCGATCTCTGACTCCAGGTCGCGCAGGGGTTCCCCGGGGAAATCCGGCTCCTTCCCCTTGGCCCCGGGGAGCTTCTCCAGTCCCGTCACGGGCTCGTCGGAAAGGGACAGAGGCTCCTGCTCGATCTCTTCGATGGAGACATCGAGGTCCATGGCGATCTCCTTGCCCAGGTCAAAGGAATCAGGCTCGTTCACCGCCCTTTTCTGGGCAGCCGGACCGGTCTTCGCGGACTTGCCGCCCTCCTCCAGGAGGTCGGTAAGGTCAATGATATCGTCTTCCAAGAGATTCTTTTCCGTCATGGCGAACTCCTTTTTCCCTCCGGAATCAGGGAATATTCCTCACTCACCCCTCATGACCGGCTGGCCCGTTGACTCTCTCACGCTCATCCACAAGGGACCGGTGGTGTCGATCTTCTTCCTCCCCTGCATGCAGACTGCATTCGGTATATGTACATATACATTATTCCACAGGCCGATCAACATGTCCGTTTTCCCGCTCATCCCGGCGTGCACCGCCATCTGGGCGAGAAAACCGCAGAAGATGGAATCAGATGCATTGGCGGTGACGCTCCTGATGATATAGCTGGGATCGAGATACTTCAGATTGATGGGGATGGAGAGGGACCGGAAATGGTCCTCGATGCGGTCCTTCAGGAACTGGCCGATGTCATGCTTCCTCACATTGCCCGACGCATCCCTCTCTTCGGGGAGGTCCCGGAAAAACCGCTGGCCCGCGCCCTCCGCCACCACGATGACGGCGTGCCCCCTCGCCCGGATCCTCTTCTCCAGGGTTGCCAGGAAGCCCGCGGGCCCGTCCAGGTCGAAGTCCTCCTCCGGCACGAGCACGAAGTTCGCGTCCCTGGACGCCAGGGCCGCATTGGCGGCGATGAACCCGGAGTCCCTCCCCATGACCTTGACCAGCCCGATGCCGTTGGGCGCCCCCTTTGCCTCAACGTGGGCGCACTTGATGACCTTCCGGGCCTCTTCCACGGCCGTGTCGAACCCGAAGGTCTTGGACACGAAGTGGATGTCGTTGTCGATGGTCTTGGGGATGGCGATGACGGAGCAGCGGTAGCCGCGCGCCAGCGATTCCCTCGCCACGGCAGAGGCGGCCTTCAGGGTGCCGTCGCCGCCGATGAAGAACACGATGTTCAGGTTCAGCCGCTCCATGGCATCCACCATCTCAGTGACATCCTGGGAACCCCGGGAGGACCCGAGCACGGTGCCCCCGATCTCATGGATCTGCTCCACCGATGCCGGGGTGAGATCCACCAGGGGGTGCTTGTACGAGGGGATGAAGCCCTGCAGCCCGAAGGGGATGCCATAGATGTTTTCCACATGGTAGGCATGGTACAGCTCGAGCACGATACCCCGGATCACGTCGTTGATGCCAGGACACAGGCCCCCGCAGGTGACGATGGCGCACTTGGTCTTGGACGGGTCGAAGTAGATCTTTCTGCGCGGCCCTGCCAGCTCGAAGGAAAGCGGCACGGACTCGCCGCTCGCGCAGCGGTTGAAGAAGTCCAGGGAGGTGTCCACCACCACCCGCTCGGTGTCGTCCACGAAGATGGTCGTCCCGTGCACGGGCGAAGTGATGGTCGGCTTTCCCAGGGACTGCACCATGGTGTCATGGCGCCCTGAGATCATGTCACGATTCATCTAACCCTCCGTATACACGTTTCTATCGGTTTTCAGGATACAAATCTTGATGTGCGTGCACTTCGCATTCTACCACAGAACCGTGTCCGTGAACATCCACCTGGGGGTCCGGGGCTTTCACGGCCCGGGCTTGTATGCTATAGCCCTTTGCTGTGGTTAGAACGAAAGACACAGACGGTGTGGACAAGACACAGAAGGAGCTCCTGGAGGAGATGGCAAAGGCCCTGGGCAACACCGGCCACCAGCTCGAGGAGGTCCTCGCCCGCATGAAGGAGCTGGATGCCATGCTCGAGCAGACCGGTGACCCGGTCGAGTACAACATGCTGGTGGACAGGTTCAACGAGCTGCACAGGCTGGCCCTGATCCGCAGGGAGATGCTCCAGATCCACCGGGAGGCACTCGGCGTCTTCAAGCACTCCTACATCGACATCTACTACCCCATCCCGGAGAAGAAGAGGAAGAGACCCTGACCATGGACACGCCACATCCCTATGACCTGTTCGTCATCGGCGCGGGACCGGGGGGATACACCGCCGCCCTGCTCGGAGCAAGAAAGGGGCTGAAGGTCGGCATCGCCGAAGGGGCGCAGTACGGGGGCACCTGCACCAACAGGGGTTGCATCCCGGCCAAGAGCTACATCGAGAGCGTGGGGCTCCTGACCCGGATGGGAAATGCCCAGCGTTTCGGGCTCGACCCCGTGAAGGCGTCCCTCTCCCTGGAGAACCTGCACCGACGCAAGGCCAGGATCGTCACCCGGATCGTCAAGGGGATCGAGCACCTCCTTCGTCAGGCAGGGGTGGACGTGTACCCCGGCTATGCGCGATTCACGGGAGAGCGTTCGCTGCACGTCGACGGAACCCCTATCGAGGCCTCCTCCATCATCATCGCCACCGGGTCCCGGCCCAAGAGACCCCCCCTGTTCGATGTCCCGGGGCTCCTGACGAGCGACGAGATCTTTGACGTGCGCTCGACCCCTGCCTCGCTGCTCATCGTGGGCGGCGGGGCCATCGGCATGGAGATGGCCCACATCTTCTCTCACCTCGGGGCCGGAGTGACCGTCGTGGAGGCCCTGGAGCGCGTGCTGGCCACCGAGGACGAGGAGGTCTCCCGGACCCTGGTGTCGGCGTACCGGAAGATCCGCTTCATGACATCGGCAAGGGTGGTGGAGGCACAGAGGGACACGCGGTATTCCCTCACCGTGGAAACGTCCTCGGGCCGGGAGACCCTTCATGGCGACAGCCTCCTCCTCTGCATCGGCCGGGAGGCTGTCCTGCCCGAGGGACTGAACCGGCTCGGCATCGCCCTGGGACCGTCGGGCGGGATCCAGGTGGACGACGCCATGCGGACGAACCTGCCCGGCATCTACGCGGTGGGCGACGTCACGGGCGGGTACATGTACGCCCATGTGGCATTCAGGGAGGCCGAGGTCGCCGTTGCACACATCCTGGGAGACACCAAAAGGACCATGGACTATTCGGCCATCCCCTCGGTGGTGTTCACCCACCCCGAGGTGGCCTCGGTGGGCCGTTCGACGGGAGGTGCGGGACGAAAGGCGGGCACCTTCCCGGTGTCCTTCCTGGGCAGGGCGCGCACCATGGAGGAATCCGAGGGCTTCGCAACGGTCCACTGCAGCCCCGAGGGCTCCATGGAGCGCGTGACCATCGTGGCCCCCCACGCCACGGAGCTCATCTCCTGGGCCACCCTGGCCGTGCGGCGCCGCCTCAGCGTGGAGGAGTTCCTGGCGCCGTGCTACCCCCACCCCACCATGGCCGAGCTCCTCAAGGAGGCGGCGGACGACGTACTCGGCCTCAGCATCAACAAGCCCTGAAAACCATTTTTTCATCACAGCCTTGTGGGATCGGATGATTCCCACAGCCTCACCTGTGGGATCATCCGATCCCACAAGGACACAACGTGGACGAGGGGACCTCTACGCAGCAAAGAGTTCTTGGAACGCGCGGTAAGCCCTCCCCGGGGATATGTCCCTTGACACGTTTTACGAAAACCTGTTAAGCCCCCCTCTCAGGAGTGATGCCATGGAAAAGCTGGTGGATTTTGAAAAGTCAGGCGGGCTGGTCCCCGCCATCGCACAGGATGCGGAGACGGGCGAGGTGCTCATGCTCGCGTACATGAACGAGGAGTCCTTCCAGGAGACAATCCGCACCGGCAGGGCCTGCTACTTCAGCCGTTCGAGGAACAGGCTCTGGAGGAAGGGCGAGGAGTCCGGCAACGTGCAGGAGGTGCGCGAGATCCGCATCGACTGCGACCACGACACCATCCTCCTCAAGGTGAACCAGATCGGACGGGCGGCCTGCCACACCGGGTACCGGTCGTGCTTCTTCCTCAAGGTGGAAAACGGCGTGCTGCGAGAGGACGGCGTGAAGATATTCGACCCGAAAGAGGTATACAAGAAATGAGCCTGATACGCCTGGCCATCCCCAAGGGGAGCCTCCAGACCTCCACCATCGAGCTGTTCAAGGACGCGGGCTGGATCATCGGCACCTCGTCCCGCAGCTACTTCCCCACCATCGACGATGCGGACATCGAATGCGCCCTGGTGAGGGCCCAGGAGGTGTCGCGGTACGTTGAATCCGGCCTGTTCGACCTGGCGCTCACGGGCAAGGACTGGATCCTGGAGAACGGGTCCGACGTGGTGGAAGTGGCGGACCTCGTCTATTCCAAGGCCACACAGAAACCCGCCAAGTGGGTGCTGGCAGTGGCAGAGGCCTCTCCCATCAGGTCCATCCACGACCTGAGGGGGAAGAAGATCGCCACCGAGCTCGTGAACTTCACCCGGCAGTTCTTCCACGAACGGGACATCCCCGTGGAGGTGGAGTTCTCCTGGGGCGCCACCGAGGCCAAGGTGGTGGAGGGCCTTGCGGACGCCATCGTGGAGGTCACCGAGACCGGATCCACCATCAGGGCCCACAACCTCCGGATCATCGAGGAACTGCTCGTCACCAACACCAAGCTCATCGCCAACAGGGAATCGTGGAAGGACGAGAGAAAGCGCTCCAAGATCCAACAGGTCGCGCTCATGCTGAAATCCGCCCTGCAGGCCGCGGGCATGGTGGGCCTGAAGATGAACGCCCCCAAGGACAGGCTGGAGGCCGTCATCGAGATGCTCCCCGCCCTGACCTCACCCACGGTCTCGCCGCTCCATGACCCCCAGTGGTACTCCCTGGAGATCATCATCAACGAGTCGCACTCCCGCTCGCTCATCCCCGAGCTCCTCAAGGCAGGGGCCAGGGGCATCATCGAGTATCCCCTGAAAAAGGTCCTGGATGGATGATCACCCTGAAGTCACCCCGGGAGATCTCCATCATGCGGGAGGCGAACCGCATCCTGGCGCTGCTGTTCGAGCATCTGGAGCCCATGGTCCAGCCGGGGATCACCACCGCCGAGCTCGACGCTGAGGCGGAGTTCTTCATCCGCTCCCACCAGGCCTCTCCCGCATTCAAGGGGTACCGGGGGTATCCCTGCACCCTGTGCACCTCGGTGAACGAGGAGGTGATCCACGGCATCCCGTCGAACCGCAGGCTCGTGGCGGGAGACATTGTGAGCATTGACGTGGGGGCGCTCCATGAGGGGTTCTACTCCGACTCGTCGCGGACCTTTGCCGTGGGGGAGATCTCCCAGAAGGCCAGGCGCCTCATGGATGTCACGGAAAAGTCCCTGTACGAGGGGATCAGCCAGGCCATCCCGGGCAACCGCCTCCACGACATCTCCGCCGCGATCCAGAAGGTCGTCGAGTCTGCCGGATTCCACGTGGTGCGGGAGTTCGTGGGCCACGGCATCGGCAGGCTCCTCCATGAAGACCCCCAGATCCCCAATTTCGGCAGAAAGGGCACCGGACCGGCCCTGAAGGAGGGGATGACCTTCGCCATAGAGCCCATGGTGAACGAGGGGACCTGGAAGGTCAGCATCCTCCCGGACGGGTGGACCGCGGTCACCGCGGACGGCTCGCTCTCCGCCCACTTCGAGCACAGCATCGCCATCACCGCGAACGGGCCGCTCATCCTGAGCGCCCTGTAGGGCATCTTCACCGCACGAGCGTCAAGGGACAGGACCGCCGGGAAGGGTTACTGGGACCCGCGGCCCTTGACGGCCACCTTGAGGGTCTGGAAGATGATCACCAGATCGAGCCACAGGGAGCGGTGCTTCATGTAGTACAGCTCGAACTTGAGCTTCTCCTTCGCGTCCTCCACGGTGTCCCCGTAGGGATAGTTGATCTGGGCCCAGCCGGTGATGCCCGGCTTGGCGTGCAGCCGCAGGGCGTAGAAGGGGATGGCCTTCTCGAGCTGGTCCACGAAGTAGCGCCGCTCGGGCCGAGGGCCGACGAAGCTCATGTCGTTCTTGATCACGTTGATGAACTGGGGGAGCTCGTCGATACGCAGCTTCCGGATGATCCTTCCCACCCGGGTGATGCGCGGGTCGTTCTCGCTGGCCCACCGGGGCCCGTCCTTCTCGGCGTCCTGCCGCATGGACCGGAACTTGATCACCTTGAAGTCCTTCCCGTCCATGCCCACCCGGTGCTGGAGGTAGAAGATGGGCCCCGGAGACTCCAGGCGTATGGCGATGGCGGTGAAGAGCATGATGGGCGAGGAGAGGACCAGCCCGACCAGGGCGAAGACCAGGTCGAACATCCGCTTGACGATGTCCTGGAGACGCGAGCTCTGGAACCCCCGGGTGAAGATGATGGAGCTCGGCCGGATCTCCTCCACGAGGATCCTCCCGGTGACCTGTTCGTAGAAGGTGGGCCCGTCGATGACGTCGCACAGGGTGAACTTCACCCTGAGGAGGTCCTCGATGGGCAGGGTCCCCCGCCACCCGTCCGGCGCCACCACCAGCAGATCCGGCTCCAGCTTCCTGACCATTCCGGTGAGGTCCGAGGCCTCTCCCAGGCACCTCAGGGGGAGATCCCAGTTGCTGCGGCCCACATACCCCTCGAAGATGACCGGGTATCCCCCTGAACGGATCTCCCGGTAGAGGAACTTGGCGTTCTCGCCGTCTCCGAAGATGACCACCCGCAGACCGGTGTACTGGGTGAACCTCAGCCTGAGGTAGAACTCCCGGAAGACGAACACGAGCACCAGGGTCATGGCGATGGTCATGAGCAGCACATCCCTCTCCAGGCCGATGACGGGAAGGATGTAGTAGAGCACCGCCAGGATGATCAGGGTCAGTCCCTCGCCCAGGAGGATGGACGAGATGAGCTCCGAGGTCTTCTTCCAGTACTTCCATTCGTAGAGGTCCTGGAAATAGAAGCACAGGACCGTCACCGTTGTGTATACCCCTGCCTTGACCCACAGGAGTTCGTCGGGAAGGCTCACCTCCGGGAGCAGCCTCTGGAAGAATTTCGCCAGGTACACCGCCCCGAAGGCCACTGCAATGTCAAGAATCAGCAGCAACGCTGCGGAAAAGAGCCTCTTCATCTATCCCTTTATCGGAAAAGCGCAGTCTTTTCTGGATGGATAACGGGCAGCGGCGCGCAGACCGACCCGCACCCCCCCCAAAGTCATCCATTTTTATCACAGAAGACGATCGGCCTCGTCAATGCAAATCTCCTACACATGCCCCGCCGGGTGGACACCCCGGTCACGGGGGAATCCTGATGCGGGATTCCGGCGGCCCTGATGCGGCTTTTCCCGGCCCGCCTTCTATGCTATGGTGACCCCAAGAAACGAGGGGAGGGGTATATGAGGAGGTTGTCCACCGCGGTTGTGTTCATTGTCATGATTGCCCTGGTCGCCGGCTGCAGCAAGAGCCCGGAGGAGAAGCGCGAGGCCTACCTGGCGAGCGCGCAGAAGTACCAGGAGGGGGGCAAGTACGCCGAGGCCGTCATCCAGTACCAGAACGCACTGCAGATAGCGCCCGACGATGCCAAGACGCTCATCAGCCTCGGCGAGGCTCAGCTGAAGCTGAGCAGGCCCCAGGAGGCCTTCATGTCCTTCTCCAAGGCATCCAAGGCGGAGCCGAAAAACGTCAAGGCCAGGGAGTACATCGCCTCCATGCTCCTGCTTGCGAAGAAGTATGACCGCGCCCAGGCCGAGGCAAAGGCCATCCTCGAGATCGATCCCAAACATCTCATCGCGCGGGAAGTGCTCTCCCAGGCGCTGTTCATGGGCGGGAAGCGCTCCGAGGGCATCGCCATCATGGAGGCCCTGATCAAGGAACCGAACCCCACCGAGGAGATGTTCATCAACATCGCCCAGATGTACATGGCCGTGGGGATGACCCCTGATGCCCTCGCCATGACCGAGAAGGGCACGGCCCTGTTCCCCAAGTCCACCCGGCTGCGCTTCATGGCCAGCGACATCTACGCGTCCCGCAACGACACCGCTGCCGCAACGAAATGGGCCCAGGAGGCCTACCAGGTCTCCGGGGAGAGTGTCACGGCCGGGGTGGCACTGGCGATGTTCTATGCGAGGAACAACATGGACGCCCTCTATACGAACCAGCTCGAGTCGCTCCGGAAGAAGCACCCGGACAGCCCGGAACCCTACCTGCTGGAGGCCACCATCCTCCACACCAAGAAAGACCTGGACGGATCCCTGAAGGCCGCACAGAAGGCCCGGGACATCAAGGACACCACCCAGATCCGCACCCTGATCTCACAGCTCTACCTCGAGAAGAAAAACCCCGGAGAGGCGAAGAAGCTGCTCACCGAGACCATTGAATCCGATGCCAAGGACATCCTCTCGCGGGTCCTGCTGGCCCAGATCTACCTCGACGAGAAGAATGCCGCCAAGGCCCTGGAAGTCCTGGACCAGCCCCTGAAGACGGCCTCCCTGAGCCCCGACGTCGCCTCCACCGCGGGCCAGGCCTATCTCCTCAAGGGTGACGTCAAGAAGGCGCGCGAGCTCGTGGGCGGCGCCCTGAAGGAGAACGACCAGAACATCATGCTCCACCGCATGATGGCAAAGATCCATTTCCTCCAGGGCGAGTTCACGCAGGCCCTGGCCGAGGCCGATCTCATGGCGAAGCACGGGGTGATCACCCCGGACATCCTCTATATCGGGGCGCTCTCGGCACTCCGCTCCTCGGGCCCCGCCGCGGCAAGGCCGTACATAGACTCCCTCAAGGCAAAGGCCCCTGACGAATGGATCACCCTGCACGCGCAGATCCGATCCTTCCTGGACCAGAAAGACCGGAAGGGCGCGTTCCCGGTGGCGGACCGGGCCCTGTCGCTCTATCCGGACAACGAGGAGGCCCTCGCGCTGTATGCCGCCCTGGCCCCCTCCCAGGTGGGATGGCAGAAGGCGACGGAGAAGGTCTCCGCGATCTGCGCCAAGACCGGATCTGCAGGGTGCCACATGGTTCTGTCAGCGCTCCTGGAGGGTCAGGGCAAAAAGGACCAGGCCCTGGCCGAGATCAAGCAGGCCATCAAGATCGACCCCAAGAAGGAGCCCCTCTACCATGCCCTGGCGCAGTACTATGTCAGGAACAACATGACCCAGAAGGCCCTGGACGAATACGAGGCCATCCTGCACAAGAACCCCTCGGACCTGGGGGCGGCCTCCATGCTGGCGCTGCTCCACCAGGGCAAGGGGGATGCGGTATCGGCGAAGAAGGCATACCAGTACGTCCTCGACAGGGACCCGAAGAACGGCCTGGCTGCGAACAACCTCGCATGGATGCTTGCCGAGCAGGGAGGCCGGGCGGACCTCGACGAGGCCCTCAGGCTGGCGCAGACCGCCAAGGACATGTACCCGGAAGACCCCAGGGTGGCGGATACGCTGGGATACGTCTACCTGAAGAAGGGCATGCCGGACAATGCCCTGGGCCAGTTCCAGGTCGCCGCCGAGAAACTCGTCGATGAGCCGACGATCCTCTACCACATCGCGCTGGCCCTGGCGGACCTGAAGCGGGGAACCGAGGCCGAAGGCTACCTGAAGAGGGCGCTGGGCAGCACCAAACCCTTTCCGGAGAAGTCGCAGGCTCAGGGCCTGCTCACCCGGCTGCAGACACAGAAGAAGGGATAGCCTGCCTCAGGACTGTTCCTGCCCGAGGAGACCCACGGCCGCGATGGCCGAGGTCACGGCCCGCAGCGTGGTGCCGCCCAGGCTCACCGGGGTCATGCCGTCGGCCTCCATGAGCCGGATCTCCTCCTGGGTGAAGCCCCCCTCGGGGCCGATGACGATGCCGGCATCGCCCGCAACGCCCACGGGCACCCTCTGTGCGGCGTCCTGGTGGGCGAACAGCCTGAGCCCCCACTGCCGCGACACACCCCGCACGAGATCCTCCAGGGGAAGCGGCCCATGGATGGTCGGGATGGACCTCCGCTCGCACTGCTTCACCGCCTCCAGCACGATTGCGTGCCAGCGGGTCATGCGGGAGGCGGTGATGGAACGGACGCTGGAGCGCGTGGAGACGGCGGTATGGAAGGCTGTCACGCCGAGCTCCGTGGCGCACCGGAGCGACTCCTCCATGTCCCTGAGGTCGAAGAGGCACAGGCAGAGGTGGATCGCTCCGGCACACCGGTCCCGCAGCGGCTCCTCCCGGAGGATCTCCAGCGTGAGCGAGTCCTTCCAAATCCCGGTGATCCTGGCCCGGTACCCCTGCGGGCCGACCCGGATGGCCAGCTCGTCCCCGGTGCGCCTGCGCAGGGGTCCGGTGATGTGGCGGACAGCGGCCCTGTCAGTGATGCGGGCAGAGCGGTGGTTCAGGATCTCGGCAAAGAATCTCGGCATGGTCGCACCCCGGGGGACCCCGTCACGAGATCGCCAGCCTCCTCAGGTACTCGGCCGCATCCTCGGGCAGGGTGGTGTTGTAGTAGAGGTCGGCCCCCCCTTCCAGGCCCGTGGACGGGGTGATGCGGGGGAGGATCTCCATGTGCCAGTGGTAGTAGGGATCGCACTCGTTGCCGAACGGCGCGGAATGGATCCAGTAGTTGTAGTCCGGGCTGCACAGGCCCGCATCGATCCTGGACATGACCTCCCTGAAGATCAGCGCCAGGTCGTGCACCTCCGCGGGCTCGATGTGCTCGAACCGCGGCGCGTGCCTCCTGGGCAGGATCCAGGTCTCGAAGGGAAGCCTGGGCGCGAAGGGCTCGATGGCGATGAAGCACCTCGACTCCGCGACGAGTCTGGTCTCTGCGGAGGTCTCCTGCTGGATCACGTCGCAGTAGATGCATCGTTCCTTGATGAGGAAATGTCTCCTGGCGCCCTCCATCTCCTCGGCCACCGACCGGGGCACAATGGGGAGCCCCACGAGGAGCGAGTACCCGTGGTCGAGGGTGGCGCCCGCCTTCACGCCGCAGTTCTTGTAGATGTACACCGAGCGTATCCGCCCGTCCTTCCTGAGGTCGTGGATGCGGCTCTGGTATGCCCAGATGAGGCCCTCCAGCTGGGCCGGGCTCATCTGCGACTGGCGGATATCGTGCTCGGGCGTCTCGATGAACACCTCGTTGGCGCCCACCCCCGTTATCTTGTCGTAGAGGCCTTCGCCCGAGCGGCGGTGCCCCTCCTCCACCATGAGCAGCGGGGAACGGTTCGGGATCACCCGGAGCTGCCAGCCGGCGTCTGCGGAACCGGGGCCATCCAGGGCGTTCGCGAAGATGTCCGGCGGGCAAAGGTGTTCGTTGCCCGGGCAGAATGGGCAGAGGAGGTCTTTCCCGATGTGCTCCCTGGCGCGAGGGATCACGGGCGAGCGCAGGGCGTCGTCCGCCACGAGCACCCACCGCTCCACCACGGGGTCCTTTCGCAGCTCGGACATGCCTATCCCACCCTCAGCGCCACATCGGGCACGTCGCTCGCACACTGCAGCATGAAGTAGATGCTCCACCCCTGGAACGTCTTCTCCAGTCCCTCCTCGCTCTGGGAAACGCACTCGATGGGGACCACGCAGACGACCCAGTGGGCCTCGGACTCGATCCTGACATCGAGGCCCCGGTGGGTATCCCTGACCACCACCGACCGGGACCGGTACACCCCGCGGTCGATGTCCATGGGATTGCCGTCCACCACGGGCTTCTCCCCGCTCAGGGAGAAGATGTTCCACTCGATGACGATCCAGGTGTTTTCGTTCAGGGGCGTGATGGCATGGGACAGCTTGACGGAGCCCGACGCATCGTACCGGTACGTCTTGGTGATCGCGAGGTCCTCCCGCTCGGCCGCGAACTCGAGGGTGATACCGTCTTCGTCCTCCGCCCGCGACACCAGGGTGAAGGGGAGCTGCGCCGTGAGGGATGGCTCGATACGGTTCTCCTTCAGGATCTTCTCCACCGAGGCCGGCGTGTCCAGGTAATGGGTGACGAACGAGTCCTTGCGGTAGGCGTCGTAGACCAGGAGCTCCCTGAACTCCTCGCTGCCTTCGTGGGGGATGTCGTGGATGGAAAGCGGTTCGCCCTCGGCCTTCTTCCTGTGTGCCTGGGGGTTCAGGACGTCCTTGTGGTAGATCTCGGGGTTGCGCATGAGGATGTTGGACAGGCTGTAATGGAGCGGCTTGTGCTCCAGGGAAAAGACCGCCGCGTTGTCGTGGGGTGAGATGGCGCAGTTCAGGCGCCTGCCGGAGATGAGGATCTCCTCGTGGCCGTCCAGATCGAGGTCCCTGTACTCCACCACCCACGACTTCCCGGCCAGCCGCCTGGCGTCGATGATCTCCTCGGCCTTGAGGAGGTTCTCATACACGGCATGCCTGAGGGCACCCACATAGATCCCTCCGAACAGGCCGTGCCAGTAGGCACAGTTGCACTGGGAGCGGTAGAGGTAGCGAAGGGCCTCGGGATCGGGCCCGTACTCCTGGGCAAGGGCGCTGACCCGGAGCATCTTCTTGTGCATGAGGTTGGACTCGCGGTACTTGGAGAGGAAGTTGTCCCACATGCCACCACGCAGGAAGGCCCGCTTCCGGTCCCAGTCGTGTTCGTTCCTGGCACGCTTGACGAGTTCCTCGTAGTACCTGCCCTGGGGAGCCAGGAGGCTCCATTCCATCATCTCCTGGTATGTCGCCGTGGGCAGGTAGACCAGTCCCCGGGGGGGGTACCGGTCCAGGACATCGGCCAGCGGCACGACCTCGATCTGATCGGTGACCCGGAGCATGGCGTCGAAGAATCTCCTGAGCCATCCCTGCTCCAGCACCCAGGAATAGGTGCCCGGCCACATGCCGAACTTCTCGCCGTCGTCTCCGTAGGTTGCCACACTGACGCCGCGCGACCGCAGACGCAGCAGGTACTCGATGATCTCGTGGGGTTCCTTGAACGGGATCAGGTAGCGCAGGTTCATGTCGATGGGGAAGACCTTGAGGGGATACCCCTCCCGCTCGGTGATGTAGTATCCATGGACATCCTCCGGACAGAGGCCGGCGGAGAGGAAGTGGCTGTCATCCAGCAGGGTGTATTCCACCGTTTCGCCGCCCCTGATCTTCTTGGGGAGGCTGGGGTCCCAGATCCGCTCGGCGCACCACATGCCCCGCGGCACCGCGCCGAACCTCCCGGACAGTGATGCCTTCGTGTATTCGATCTGACTCAGGGCGTCCCGCTCCGGGATGACCGGCAGGATGGGCTCGTAGAACCCCCCGCCCATGAGCTCCACCTGGGACCTGTCCACGAGCCCGGCAAGGATGTCGAAGAACTCGGGGGAGTTCTTCTCGAACCACTCCAGCAACGGCCCCGTGTAGTGCAGCGTGACACGGATCTGCGGGTATTCCTGGAGGATCTTCAGGAAGGGCAGGTAGCACTCGCGCGCCCCCTGCTCGAACACGGACTCGTAGTTGCCCACCGGCTGGTGGGAATGGACACAGAATGCGAGAAGTATTTTTTCAGACATGCCACATCACCCTTTCATAGCTCGTATCGGGAATGGTTATGGAGAGAAAACCGGTGGCCGGGTGCCGCTCCACCTCGAGCTCGTCCTTGAGCACGGACAGGGAGAACCGCAGCCGCTGGGAGGCTATGGCCCGGAGTTCCGAGAAGGGAATGCTCAGCTCCAGGATGTCGCGGTGGGCACAGCTGGCAAGCTCTCCCGCGGGCGTGTACCGCCCCGCGGAAAGGCGTTCCAGGGTCATGACCGGGCCGCCCACGGGTATGCGCACCCGGACCTGTTCCGGCTGGTCCACCTGGAGCGTGATCACCAGGTCCCCTGCCGGGGCGAGAAAGTCCATCCTGAGGTGAAGCCGCTCCACGTCGAATCCGAAATAGAGCGCCCGGACGTACCGCGCGTGCTTGAACATGCTCTTGGCATCGCCCGAGGGCTGATAACACCCGGCCTTGTGCCACTCGTAGAAGTGCGTCACCGTGCCGTCCAGCACCGGTGTGACGAAGCCCACGGGCACCCTCAGGGGCGTGGCGTCATGGGGGGTGATGATGCTCCGGGAGAGCTCTTCCGGTGGCTTGTCGCCGTGGAGTTCGTAGCAGTTCTTCAGGTGGCCCCGGAAGATGCGGTCGAACTCCTCGTCGTTCTCCGTGGTGAACTCGTCACCGTACCACCAGAACCAGTCGCTCCCCTCGGCGATGAGGATCTCCTCCCAGGCCAGTGGGTGTGCGGCCTCACCCTTCGCCTCCACGTAGCGGCGCGTCCGGGCGAGGTATTCCCAGGCCCTCCTGTCCTCCTCGTGGCCGATCCATATGCGGAAATTCCGGTTGATCCAGGACCCGGTGTAGAGGTTCCTGATGGTCTGCCGGGGCGGGTGCTCCTGGAGGAATTCCTGGAACCGTGAGGTGCCGATGTCTTCCGATCCGCTCAGCCGCTCGTACACGCCCCGGAGGAATCCTTCCCCGCCGTCGGGATAGTATTCCCATGGGTTCTCCCCGTCCAGGATGATGGGGACAAAGGGGACGGAGTCGTAGCCCTTGGCGGCCCTGCAGATGTTCTGCAGGTGGTGCATGAGGTCGTCCACCGCCTGGGCGGGCAGGTTCCTGGCATAGTTGAAGCTGATCTGGTCGGAAAACTGCCTGTCCCTGAAGAACATGGACACGCCGGCATTGCCGTGGACGACCCGGTAGGGCCGGTAGAGCAGTGATCCTGTCCTGGTCTGGCGGAGGCTCGAAAAGAGGATGTCCTCGTCGGTGGCGGTCCACTGGATCCCGTTCGAGGCGAGCAGCTCCACCATCTCGGGACAGACGGACCCCTCGGGGGGCCACAGGCCGACAGGCCTCGCTCCGAAGATGCGCTCATGGAGCTCCAGTGACCTCCTGATCTGCAGGTCCAGGTCCTCCGGGTGGGAGAACGGTTCCTCGGGGAGCGGCGTGTCCATGGATCTCAGGGCATACTCCACATTCATCACCAGGGGACCGATGGGGTGATAGAAGGGAGAGGTGGTGATCTCTATCTGGCCAGAATGGGCGAGGCGCCGGTAGGCCGGGATGACCTTCCCCATGGTCTCGATGTGGCTCTCGAGGAGGGAGCGCTTGTCTTCGGGCGTATATTCCTTGCCCTTCCGGATGAGGCCCGCGATGCCCGTGTCCCTGCGCAGCATGAACCCGGTCCAGGCGAGATTGAAGAGCACCTGGAGGTCGAGGATGTCCTGGCTGGAGAACTCCCTGGCCGCCGCCTCCAGGTCGCCGGACGACCGTATGCGTCCGCGTTTCCTGAAGAGGCTCAGGAACCTCGGCAAGGGGGTGATCATGGTCTGCTTGTTGCACATGAAGAACCTGAGCACCACCTGCTTCTTCTCTTCCCAGGAGAGGTCGTCCGGGTCCTTCATGGACAGGAGGAAATCGCCGTCCCTGAACCCATGGTCGGTGTAGTCCAGGATCTGCTGCAGCAGGGAAGGAACCAGGTTGAAGGTGCACCTGACATCGGGATATTCCATGAGCAGGGCAGCCATGTCGTAGTATCCCCGGATGGCGTGGAGACGGACCCACGGCATCTGGTATGCACCCAGGACAGGGTCCTTGTAGTATGGCTGGTGCATGTGCCATAAAAAGCCCACCACGACGTCTCTCACCTTAGGAAACCTCCATGACAACGCCCTCACTATAAATAATCAGGTCTGCCAGGGAAAGCAAAACTTGAAGGGACAGGCGATCATAGGACCTGCCGCAGAATCCTGGACAGGGGTCTTGCATCGTTGGGTCGTACTCCTTATGATAGAGAAAGGCTATGCCATGGCTGACATGACAGTACACATGGAGAGAAGAACACCCCCATCTCACCCGCCAGGTTAAGGGTAATTTTGTGGACACTTGTGGTATATTTTTTACATATTGCAGCATTCTAGGCCCTTCCAATTTACTGTAATTATTATTTTCTTTAGTTTTCCTCAGTGGTTATGCTACAAAGGACTTGGCACCAATCGTGCAATATACAGACGACCAGCCATGGAGCGGCATACAGGAGGAATACATATGGGAAAAAAACTACTCATCACGACCGTGATCCTCGCGATCATCCCCTGCGCATCGTTTGCTATTCCCCTGAGTTCTGCTGACATGACCACCGACCCCCTCCAGGGATACTCGCCGGCGTCATCCAGCGCATTGACCACTGTCATCCTTTCCAGGGGATTCTTCATCACCCCGCCCACAGGGGATTCTCCGGTCTTCACGGGCACCAAGTCTGATGATCGGGACACAAGCAAGACCTCCCCGACCGGTACAGCGCCCAAGGGCACTCAGCTCGTGGTCCCCACCACGGTCATTGTCGAGTCGAACGTCGTGGATAACTTCACCGGCAATGGTTACACGGGCGAGGGGCCGTACAACGAAGTCCCCGGCGCGGCGCCTGTTCCGGAGCCCGCCACCATGCTCCTCCTGGGTTCCGGCATGATGGGCGTGGCCATGATGAGGAAATACTTCTGACCTGCATCCCCCTGCCCCTGCGCGCAGGAGGTGGGGGGAGTTTTGAGAGGTGGTAGCGGAGGAGGGATTTGAACCCCCGACACTGCGGATATGAGCCGCATGCTC
>CAZNGL010000005.1:0-55555 GCA_964572405.1 uncultured Bacteriovoracaceae bacterium | reverse complement strand
GGTCAAGCTGAAGAAGGCGCTGGCCGGCCACGTGGAACTCATGCTGCCGTAGGGATCGGCCGGAGAAGCCATGGCCATTCAGAAGATTTCACCCGGCGGTGATCTCATGTTCCTGCAGGAGCGGATGAACAGGGTCTTCGAGGAGAGCCTTAAGGACAGCGGGCTCACCCGCAGCCCCGGACAGTTCGTCCCCCATGTGGACATCTACGAGGACGATGCCTCCCTGACCATCAAGGTGGAGCTGCCGGGCGTGCGGCGCGATGAGGTCTCCCTGGACATCAGCGACGGCGTGCTCACCATCAGCGGGAAAAAGCCCTTTGAGCACGAGGATGCGGCGGAGAGCTTCCACGTCATCGAGCGCCAGTACGGCAATTTCAAAAGGTCGTTCAACCTGCCTGAAGGCTTCGACCTGAACCATGTCAGGGCGAACTTCCACGCGGGAGTCCTGGAGATCGTACTGCCCAAGGCCGTCAGGGCCAAGGCGAGGAAGATCCCCATCATCCAGGAAGGCGGGTGAACACCGCAAGGCTCAGCCGGTGGGTCACGGATGCCTGCGATGTCGTCCGATCCAGGCGGAAGCATTCCCCCAGGCGTGGCAGGGCGCCGGTGAACAGGTAGTAGAGCCTTCCCTGGCCCCTGAGGATCTTCAGGCACACCTCCTCCAGGGTTTCCAGCGGTGAGAATGACCGCGCAAGGACCGCATCGAACGGTCCGGCGGGTGCGCGCAGCGGGTCCAGGGCGAGGACCTCGACGCCGTCCAGTCCCAGGGCCTGGACCACATGCCTCAGGAAGGTGCACTTCCCGGCGCTCCGCTCGATGAGGACAATCCGTGTCCCCGGGTGGAGGATCTTGAAGGGGATTCCCGGGAGTCCTGATCCTGATCCGAGGTCCGCGACCTCGGGCTCGTCGATCATCTCCAGCAGCGGCATCATGACCTGCAGTTCCCCTTCGAGACGCTGCAGCATTGCCGGGCCCATGAGGTGGAGCCGGGGGTTGAACCGCTTGATCTCCCTGATCCAATCGCCGATGCGGCTGTCCATCATTTTCCCACGCAGAACCGGCTGAAGACCTGCTCGAGGATGTCCCTGTCGAGGTCTTCCCCCGTCATCAGGGACAGATCGTGCGCGGCCTGCCGGATGTCCATGGCCATAACGTCCGGGGTGAGCCCCTCCCGGGCTGCCGCAAGGCACGACTCCAGGCTCCGGCCGGCATTCCCGAGGAGGAGGGCGTGCCTGTCCAGGAACACCCGGGGCCGGTCCCGGGAGAACGCCCGGGCCATGGCCGCCATGAGATTCCGGACCCCGGTGCCGAGCTTGGCTGAGACGGACACGGTTTCGTATGCGGACTCGCAGACGGGATCGCCTTCGAGGAGGTCGATCTTGTTCAGGGCGACGATGGTCCGGCCCGCCCGGGAGAGCCACCTGTGTTCATGGGGCGCCAGCCCCACCCGCGCGTCCACCACGTAGATGAGCAGGTCGCAGGATGCGAGGGCCTGAAGAGTCTTCTCGATGCCCAGCTGCTCGGGGCCCGAGGCGGTCTCCCTGATACCCGCGGTGTCGTGGAAGATGAAGTCCACCCCGTCGATGATCAGGTGCTCCCTGATCACGTCCCGGGTGGTGCCTTCCTCGTGATGGACGATGGCCCTGTCGCTCCCGATGATGGCGTTGAACAGGGATGACTTGCCCACGTTCGGGGCCCCTGCGATGGTGGTGACGATGCCAGCGTAGAGCCGGGCCGATTCCCGCGCGCCCTCGAGGAGGGAGTCGACGACCGCCTTCACGGGAAGGATCCTTTCCCTGATGTCCTGGGTGTCGACGCCTTCTCCTTCCATGATGAAGGAGGATTCTATGTCGGCGATGATGTCGGCCAGTGTGTCCCGCAGCGCCTTGACCTGAAGGGAAAGCTCGCCCTTGAGGAGGGAGCGGGCCATGTCGCAGCCCGTGGCGCTCGCCGATCCGATGAGCGCACCCACGGCCTCGGCCTGGAGCAGGTCCATCTTCTGGTTCAGGAAGGCCCGCCTGGTGAACTCGCCCCGGTGGGCGAGCCTGGCCAGACCGGTGGCCGCGATGAGGTCGAGGATGCCCTGGACCACCAGGGGGTTGCCGTGGCAGCTGATCTCCACCACGTCCTCTCCCGTATACGAGTGGGGCCCGGGATGGAACACCACCATGACCTGATCGATGAAGGATCCGGAGGACTCCCCGGCCAGGGCCGGGACCTGGACATGCGGTTCGTAACGGGTGCGCGAGGTGATGCGCGCTGCGATGTCAGGGGCGTGCTCCCCGCTGATGCGGATGATGCTGATGCCCCCGCGGCCCCTCGGGGTCGACTCGGCATAGATGGTGTCCGTGTCTATCGCGATGACTTCCTCGGCACGATGACCACCTTCTTGTATACGCCCTCGCCGATACTCTTGGTGTTCAGGCCGCTCTCGTTCTTCAGGGCGAGGTGGATGATCCGGCGGTCATAGGGGTTCATCTTTTCCAGGGATACGGCCTGGCCCGTGCGCCGCGCCTTCTGCCCCATCTTCAGGGCCATGGTCCTGAGGTGGTTCACGTGACGCTGGCGGTAGCCCTCGGTGTCCAGGGTGATGTACACCGGCTCGGTCCGCGACTTGTTGACGATCCTGTTGACGATGAACTGGAGGGCGTCCAGGGTCTGTCCCCGCTTCCCGATGATGATCCCGGAACCATCGCCCACGATCTCCAGCAGCCCTTCCTCGCGCACCTTGACCTCGGCCGGCATGCCCATGAGACCGAGGATGGTGCCGGTCATGTCCCGTGCCTGGGCGAGCGCCTCCTCCGGGGGGACTCCGGCGGCGATCGACTCTCCGGCGGTGCCCGCCTGCTCTGCGCCGCGCTCCTTCCGGACAACAGGGGCTTCACTCCTGACCGCCTCCGGGGCCGGTGCCTTCTCCGACTGCGCCGGGGATGTCTTCACGGCCGCTGCGGAGAGCCTGTGCCTGGCCTGGATCTTTGCCGTCCTGGTCCCCACCAGGCCGAAGAGCCCCTTGGAGCCTTCCGAGAGCACCCTGATGTCGAGGTCCTCGAAATCGGCATGAAAGGTCTTCATGGCGAGGATGATGGCCTCGTCCACCGTCTTGGCTTCGAACTCTCTGTACTCCTCTTCCATGGTTCTCTCCTATGCGTGCTTCCTGTTGATGTAGGCCTGCTGGACGATCGAGAGGATGTTGCTCACGAGCCAGTAGATGACCAGACCAGAAGGGAAGTTGATGAAGAGCGCGGTGAACACCACCGGCATGATGAGCATGACCTTCTGCTGCATGGGGTCCCCGGTGGTGGGCGTCATCTTCTGCAGGACGAACTGGGTTGCGCCCATGAGGATGGGGGTGATCCAGTAGGGGTCCGCCGCCGAGAGGTCGGGCAGCCAGGTCCCCACGATGTGGAAGGGCGTGTGCCGCAGCTCGATGGCCTGGTAGAACACCTTGTAGAGCGCGAACAGGATGGGGATCTGCAGGAGCATGGGCAGACATCCCCCCATGGGATTGATCTTGTGCTCCTGGTAGAGCCGCATGAGCTCCTGGTTCATCTTCTGCTTGTCATCCTTGTACTGCTGCTGGATCTCCTTCATGAGCGGCTGGATCTTCTGGAGCTCCTTCATGGAGGTGAAGCTCTTCAGGGTCAGCGGGTAGAGCAGGATCTTGATGATCACGGTGAGGATGATGATGGTCCAGCCGTAACTCCCGGCATAGCGGTAGATCCAGTTCATGGAGATGAGCAGGGGCTTGGCGATGATGTCGAAGAATCCGAAGTCCAGGGCCTTGAAGAGGTTGTGCCCCGCCGACTTCAGGGTCTTGATCTCCTTGGGGCCGAGGAAGATGAGGCTGTCCCGCGTCAATGCGGTGCCGGGCTGGATGTTTGCAGGGGCCAGCTTGTAGAGGAGCTCCACCGCCTGCTCGCTGGTCCGTCTCACCACGAGGGTGGTCTCCGGCGCATCCGTGCTGATGATGGCCTGGAGAAAGTACTTGTCCTCGTACCCGAACCACTGGACGGCGCCGGTGAACTCCCGGAACGAATCCGGCTTCTTCACCTTGTCCAGCTTGAATTCCTCCAGGTGCTTGCCGTTGAGCAGGACCGGACCCTGGAAGGCATACCCCTCGAGCTTCTTGTCCAGGGGATAGGTGCTGCCGAAGACGATCCCGGAGGGGGCGGCAATGGGGGATGCGGTATGGTTCTCCACCACGGTCCTGTATCCCACCAGGTAGGTGTTCTGGTCGAGGGAGTAGATCTTCCTCACAGTGACACCCGGTGCGGCCTCGGCCCAGAACTCCATGGTCTCGGGCCTGTCCAGGGAGAACCTGCCCTGCCGGGACGCCTGGTAGGCAAGCCCCGCGTCCGTCGCACCTTCGCCGAGCATGAGGGTGGGCATGGGCGCGGTGAGGAGTTCTTCGGGCTGCGCGTCAGCCTTCATGGTGGTGAGGTATTTCTTCAGCCTGAAGGATGTGAGGCGGCCTCCGGTGGTGGTGAAGGTTGCCGTGTAGAGCGGGGTGTCCACGATGATGCTGCTCCCGGGCGCCTGGGCTGCAGGAGTGGCCTGGACCGGCGCCACGCTGATAGGCTTGGCCTCCCGGTCTGGCTGGCTGTGCGGCGTCTGTGCGGTTTTCTGATCAGTGACGGCCGGTTCCTTGGGCGCTCTGGTCTGGTCGAAGACCACGAACCAGACGATCAGGATGATGGCCGTGAGCGCCAGGGCGAGTGTAGTTCTCTGTTTTTCATCCATTTATCAACTCCCAAGGGTTTTCTCCACGGGATCGAAGCCGCCCTTGGAGTAGGGGTTGCAGCGGAGCACCCGCCAGGCCGCCTTGAGCAGCCCGCGCAGCGGTCCGTACACGGTGATGGCCTGCACGGCATACTCGGAGCACGAGGGGTGGAACCTGCAGGCCGGCGCCAGGAAGGGTGATACCGCCTTCTGGTAGAGGCGTATCAGCGCGATGAGGATGGCTTTTCCCATGTGCATGATTCCATGGCCTTTGCGATCTCGGCAAGGAGCCCGTGGTAGGAGGTATCCATCATGTCGTTCTTTGCGATGAGGACAAGGTCATGGCCCTTCGGGAACAACGCCTTGTTTCTCCGGTATATCTCCCGCAGGAGCCGTTTCACCCTGTTCCGTCTGACCGCTGTGCCGATCTTCCTGCTCGCCGTGATTCCTATCCGGGTATGCTGGGTGTCAGTGGGTGCGGCGATGATGACCAGGTGCCGGGTGACCAGCCGAGCGGTCTTGTCCTTTTCAGCCCTCTTGAATTCAACCCGCTTGAGCAGGCGTTCTCCTCGGGGGAATCTCTCGTCGGGCATCAGACGGACAGGCGTTTTCTTCCCTTGGCTCTCCTCCGGTTGATGACAAGCCTTCCACCTTTGGTGCGCATACGGACCAGGAAGCCGTGCGTGCGTTTGCGCCTGGTATTGTGCGGTTGAAATGTGCGCTTCATGTAGTACCTCAAAAACAAGTATTTTTAAGCGGTAAGTATTTACATGCCGCCTGTGCCGATGTCAAGGGACAAAAGCCGTGACCGGGAGGTGTGCCCAGAGGTGTTCCCGAGGACGCTTTCCCTTGTCAGGCATCCGGCTTCTACGCTATAGCTTCCCGTATGCCAGGGGTGTTCTGCAGACGGGATGTCACCGAGGACCTGCACCGGGGGCCCGAGACGGCCTGGGCCCGGCTCAAGGAACTGCTGCCGGGCAGCCGCGTCGTCTGCCTGAACCAGGTCCATTCGGACCGCATCATCCGGGCGGAGCACGTCAGTGACGGCTCCTTTCCCGAGGCGGACGGCGTCATCTCCGAGGACCCGGCCGTCGTCCTGTGCATACGGACCGCGGACTGTGTGCCGGTCCTGTTGTGGGCCGACGATGCACCCGTGATCGCCGCCGTGCACGCGGGCTGGCGGGGCCTGGCGGGCGGGATCCTCCCCAGGGCGGTGCGGCTCATGGGGGAGAGCGGCGCAGGGCAGATCCATGTGAGCATGGGGCCCTCCATAGGCCCGTGCTGCTATGCCGTGGGTCCCGAGGTCCTCCACGCGCTGCGCACGGAGCCCGACCGCAGGGATGCAGGCAGAAGCTTCGTGGATCTCCACCGCATCGCCCGCGACCAGGCCCTGGCTGCGGGAATTGCCGGGGAGCGCATCCACCAGGTGCAGTCCTGCACGTGCTGCAACCAGGGATCATTCTTTTCCTACCGGAGGGACGGAGAGTCCACGGGCAGGAACATCTCGGTGATCGGGGGGCGCTCGTGCTCGTTGCCGGGCTTACTGGCTCTATAGCCACAGGAAAATCAACCGTTTCCACCATCCTGAAGGACCTCGGTGCCTTCATCGTGGATGCGGACAGGGTTGCCCGAGAGGTGGTGCGGCCCGGAACGAGGGCCTGGGAGGCCATCGTGAGGATTTTCGGCGCCGAGGTTCTGCATCCTGGCGGCGAGATCGACCGGGAGCGCCTGGGCCGCATCGTGTTCAACGACGCTGCCATGCGGGCCATGCTGGAGGAGGTGGTCCACCCTGAGGTGATGAGCGCCATGGACGAACAGGTCTCGGCCATCGGGCAGGGCTCTCCTGACGCGCTGGTGATCCTGGACGTGCCCTTGCTCATCGAGACGGGCATGCACAGGGGGCTCCGCGAGGTCATCGTGGTGTACTGCCCCGAGGACCAGCAGATCGCCAGGCTCATGGTGCGTGACGCCGTCAGCCGTGACGAGGCCCTCGCCAGGGTCCGCGCCCAGCTCTCCATCGAGGAGAAACGCCGGTACGCGAGCCTGGTCATCGACAACAGCGCCTCCCTGGAGGAGACCCGAGCCCAGGTGGAGGCGGCCCACAGAGACCTCAGGGCAAAGGCCCGCTCGGATTGAATGCCGCCGCACAAGGTGGTATAACTGCAAGCCATGCGATTCACCATCAGCTTCCCCACCCATGCGCGCGAAGAGCTCGTGGACATCACCGACAAGGTCAGGGCCATCGCCGCGGAGCACGGCCGGAACAGCGAGCTCTGCGCGCTCTATGCCCAGGGCGCCACGGGGGCCATCATGGTCCAGGAGAACTGGGACCCGAACATCCGCACCGATGTCCTGAAATGCCTGAGAACCCTGGCGCCTGAGGGGGTCTGGCTCCACGACGAGGAGGACGGCAACGGCGACGCCCACATCAAGGCCGGCATCGTGGGGCCCTCCGAGGTGATCCCCGTCCAGGACGGGAGGCTGCTCCTGAGCACCTGGCAGAATATCTTCTTCTGCGAGTTCGACGGTCCCCGGCAGGCCAGGACCGTGATCGTCACGCTCCTGTGAGGTGAGATATCATGAAGGAGGCGGCATGATCACGTACGACAGACCCGTACAGGACATCATCCGCATAAGGCGCTCCTGGCGGAGTTACCGGCAGGAACCGCTGGGCGCCCGGGACAGGGGGCGGATTCAGTCCTTCCTCTACGGCCTCGACCGCCCGCCCTTCGGCTCGGCCGTTCGGTTCGTGCTGTCCGGGGATCATGGTAGGGCGCCGGGCAGGGTCAGGGGGACCTACGGCGTCATCACCGGTGCGCCGTGCTTCCTCGTGGGGGTGCTGCGGCCCTCGGAGGGCGGGTACGAGGACTTCGGCTATCTCTTCGAGGCGGCGGTGCTCCACATCACCTCGCTGGGCCTGGGCACCTGCTGGATGGGAGGTACCTTCGACCGAGGGTATTTCGCGGACGTGGCCGGCCTGGACGAGGGGGAGGTGATCCCGGCCGTCAGCCCGGTGGGTCATGCCGCGACCAAGCGATCCCTGGTGGACAGTGTGTTCGCCCTCACCGCGGGGTCCCGTTCACGCAGGCCCTTCTCCACCCTCTTTTTCACAAACGATTTTTCCACCCCGCTGAGGGAGCCCGATGCCGGACCCTACAGCACTGCCCTGGAGATGGTCCGCCTCGCCCCCTCGGCCACGAACCGGCAGCCCTGGCGGGTGGTGATGCGGGACGGTGCGCTGCATTTCTACCTTGTGCGGACCATCGGGTACTCGTTTCTTTTCGGCGGGGTCGACCTCCAGCGCATCGACATGGGCATCGCCATGTTCCACTTCCAGCGCACCCTCGAAGAGCAGGGCCATGGAGGTGCATGGCGCATCGCCGATCCCGGCATCACGGGCCTGCCCTTCATGTGCGAATATGTGGTAAGCTGGATCCCGTGAGAGAGAAACCACGCCATTCTGGTACCGACAGGAACATGCGCAAGCCACCCAGGACATCGGGCGGCGCCGAGGTCATCTACGGCAGGAACGCTGTGCTGGAGACGATCCGCACCGGGAGCCGGACCATCCACGAGATCCTCGTGCTCCCCCAGCACGAGGCCGAGATCCTCGATGCCGCAGGCCCGATCGCCGTCCGGGTGATCCAGCGGCGGGACATGGAGAAACTCGCGGGCACGGAGTATCACCAGGGCATGGCGGCCCGGGTGTCTCTGTACCGGTATGCCGGGCTGGACGAGCTGTTCGGGTACCGGGTCGTGGTGCTCCTGGACTCCGTGGAAGACCCCCAGAACCTGGGATCCATCGTCAGGACCGCCCATGCCCTTGCCGGGGCGGGCATGGTCATACCCGAGCACCGGGCCGCAGGGGTGACCCCTGCAGTGGTGAAGGCATCCTCGGGCGCCACCGAGCACGTGAAGATCGCCCGGGTGACGAACCTGAGGGATGCGGCGCAGAAGCTCAAGGGGAACGGCTTCTGGCTGGTGGGCCTCGAGGCGGACGCCCGCGATGACATCGGCAGCATTCCCACGTTCGACAAGGTCGGCCTGGTCCTCGGGGGCGAGGACAGCGGCATCAGGCCGGTGGTGACCGCCGAGCTGGACCTGGTTGCACGCATCCCCATGAAGGGGTCATTCAACTCGCTGAACGTGGCTCATGCCGCCGCCATAGCGCTCTACGAGCTGGCGGCGCGGGGGAGATGACCATCCGGACCCTGCCTGAGATGTGGTTCCGGATGAGAAATCCATGCTATACCAAATGATATGCATACGCCTGAAGACATAGAGTCCATGCTGAGCGCCATGGACGGGGTCTGCCGGGAGGACGGACCTGCACAGCCCGGGTCGGAGGAGGTCTGCCGGGAGCGGGTGGTCCGGCTGTACCTCAACGGTGAGGCCATGGGCAGCCTGGTGGCGAGTCCCGGCCAGTTCCGGGAGCTCGGGGCCGGGTTCGTGACCAGCGAGGGGCTTGCGGAATCGGTGGACCGGGTGGAGGTGTCCGGGGAGAAGGTCATGGTTTACGGGAGGTCCACGGAAAGGCCCCTGGACATCACCACCGGGACCAGCGGCGGGATCTCCTCGGGCAGGATCGTGAAGCAGGTGAACTCCGGGCTCACCGTTGAGCGCAGGGACATCTTCATGGTCATGGACGCCATCGTCTCCGAGCTCTGGGAGCGTACAGGCGGGGCGCACTGCTCGGTGCTCTTCTCCGGGAAGGAACTGGTTGCCAAGAGCAGCGACGTGGGCAGGCACAACACCGTGGACAAGGTCATCGGGCACGCCGTGCTTGGGGGGATCGACCTGTCCCGGTGCGTGCTCGGCTGCACGGGCAGGCAGCCTGCGGGCATGGTGAGCAAGGCCGCCAACGCGGGCATCCCCATCGTGGTGAGCAAGGCCGCCACCACCGACGAGGGGGTGCGGCTGGCCCGGCAGGTCGGCCTGACCCTGGTGTGCCGGGTGAAACAGGGACGGTTCTGCGTCTATTCCCACCCGGAGCGCATCCGGGGCCTGGCGGAGCAGTGCGGCCCGGGGGCGTGACGGTGCACCTCGCCGCCGAAGCGCCATGCCTGTCCCAGGGCACGGCCTGCATCAGGGCCGATACGCCGCAGGACACCGGCCCTTGATCCCTGCATGCGAAGTCCGCCCTGCCTGTCCGCCCGGTGGAAGCGAACGGGGGGCGTTCTCTGCGGCCGCCTGTGCCCTCGGCCTGTTCATGGTCCTGGCGTGCAATCCTGTCTGGGGCGGCGACCTCAGGACGGTCTCTGTCTCGGGCGTCGAGCTCAGCTACCCCCCGGACGAGGGGGCCATCGCCTCCCGCCTGGCCTCCCATGTGCCGAAGATGCTCGAGTTCCTGGAGGGAAAGGGCCTTGCCGTAAAGACCCCGGTCCATGTCCTCCTGGATGATGAGCTCGACCTCCCGGATGCCGTGGTGAGCGTGATCCCGCACAGGAGGGTGCGCATACCGCTGAAGGCCCCGGGGGTCTTCGAGGAGGCGTATCTCTCGGGCGATCCCTGGACCTTCTTCCTGTTCAAGGGCCTGTGCCTGCAGGGGATCTACGGGAGGCGCGGGGGGCTTCCCGCACTGATCCACCACGTGTTCGGCGAGGTCTCGTCACCGAACCTCATCAATCCCCCCTGGCTCCTGGACGGGGTCTGCGGCCTGCTCGCCCGCCAGTATCTCGGCGAGGTGCCCACCGATCCCCTCGAGGACGCCCTCCTCACGGTGCCGGTGCCGGTGGACATATCCCCCATGAGCAACCACCCCGAGGCATGGCCAGGGTATTACGGGTACCGCATCTACGGCAGGCCGTTTATGGCGTGGATGCAGGAACGCTACGGGTGGGAGCACATCCTGCGGTTCCTGGAGGTGCACGGGGCGGGCATCATCCCCATCGAGGTCGATCTCAAGGCAGAGAAGGTCTTCGGCAGGAGCTGGACAGGGCTCTGGGAGGACTTCATCAGGGACAGGGGCCTTGCCACGGGGACGCAGAACATGGAGCCGGTCACGGGTTACATCCCTGCGCCCTTCATCACGTGGGACCATGCAGGTATCCGCCCCGGCATCAAGCGCGTGCGCATCAGGGGCCGGTACGGGTTCAGAGGGTTCCACGACACCCTGTGGGTCTCCGAGTACAACCGGGAGGGGGTATCGCGGATCATCGGTTATCCCGATGGTGGCACTGGCACGGCCCTGGACATGGATCACCTGTGGGACCCGGGTCCGGGGCCCGTGGCCATCACCCGGATGGGGAGCGTGCCGCACCTGATCCTGTACGATAAGACCAGGGGCGCCGTACAGACGCGGGTGACCGGTGGCAGGCTCATACAGGCGCCGGACGGCGTCATCGCCCTTTCCGGGCCGGTCATGGATGAACGGGGTCGCATCGCGGTGGCCGGGAACACGGGGGGGAACTGGGACATCTGGGTTCACGACAAGACATGGGTGCGCATTACCACGGGTCCGTCCGTCGAGACGGACCCGTGGTGGGAGGGTGAAAGACTGGTGTTCTCGTCCAATGCAGGAGGCGCCTTCCAGATCCGCACCGCGTCCCTGACGCCCGTCACAGCGTGTCCCCTGGGGGCTTTCCTGCCCCGCGACGGGAAGTGCCTCTGCCTGACCCGGAGCGGGTGGACCTTTGACTCCTACGGTGCGGATGGAGGCGCGGCCGTGGAGGGCGAGCGGGCCGTGAGGACCCCGGCGGCGCAGGAGCACCTCCCCTCGAGCCCCTACACGCCCTGGAAGAGCCTGTACCCGAACTTCATGACCCCGGACCTGTACGTGGGACTCGACGAGGTCCAGGCAGGTCTTGCCACCTGGGCGCAGGACGTCACGGGTGACTACGGACTGGATGCCGGTGCGCGCTATTCCTTTGCCTATGAGTACCTTGCCCTGCGGGCCGGTGTCCGCCTGGACGCACTCAGTCTCCAGGTCACCCGCTATCCCTTTGTCTGCGACCCGGTATTGAGCCCCAGGACCGAGGAGTCACGGGTGGCGTACCGCATCGCCTATGCCCCGGAAGAGCCGGACTGGCTGGATGCGTCCGTGGACGTGCTGGACCACGGACCGCTGGAGGATGCGGGGAAGGAGGATGTGGAGCTCTCCGCCAGTCTCGGCATCGAAAAGGCCTATGAAGGGGTGTCGTACAGGGTCTGTGTGGAGGCCTTCTCCGGGGGGAGGGTCTCGCTCTTCGGCAGCCTCCGGTGGATCACCGGCTCGGACATCTACGCAGTGGTGAACGCAGAGGCGGGGAGGACATGGGGCGGGTATGAACCCGGGCACGGGTCGTTCCGGGTGGGGGGGAACGTGGGGGAGGGCTACTTCACCTCCCGGCCCTCCCGGCTCTTCCCGGTGAGGGGCTTCTCGCCGAACCTCCTGGAGGCGGGAAAGGCCCTGACCTCGGGCGTGGAGGTGTTCTGGCCCCTGGCGAACATCCAGAAGGGCCATGGGACCCTGCCCCTGTATCTCCACCGGGTCCGGCTCGGCACCTTTATCGATGCGGGGCTGTGTGCGGACTCCATGGGCATGGGCGACACCGTGGCAGGCGCCGGCGTCGAGCTGGTGACCTCCTTCGAGGTGGCCTGGGGAAACCTGTCCTCCTTCAGGCTGGGTGTCGCGTGGCCGGTGAGGCAGCCCGAGTACCTTGATGAAGAGGGGCCTGTGGTGCTTCTGCAGATCGGCACCCCGCTGTGATGGGAGGGAACGCACCGGCATGCGGATGACCCGTGACGGGTGGTCGATTGAGATTCAGGCCCTGAAGACAGGAAAAGTCCGGCAGCCGCCTGGGCCGCCGGACTGATGCGCTGCTATTGGAGTGGAGGCCAGCGTGTCAGCTGTTCTTCTTCCTGAAGCCGGCAAGGCCCAGCAGGCCGGTGCCCAGCAGCAGGAGGGTGGCAGGCTCGGGGACCGGCGCGGTACCCTTACCCATGAGGTTGTCGTTGCCGCACTCCATGGTGTAGTGGGCAAGGAAGGTGCCGGTGAAGTTCGGGTCAAAGGAGAGGAAACTCAGGTCGAACCGTGCCACGTTGTGGAGGCCTCCCACAAGGCCGTTGCCCACCTGGGCGTCGGTCAGGTTGGAGTAGTAGGTGATGTCGCTGTACCCGACGGAGATGCCGCCGTCATTGTACAGCCAGGGGTTGGACTCGTCGTTCTGGGCATAGAACACGTTCACCGTGGTGACCCCGTCCACGAGGGCGAACACCTCGTAGGTCATGGTCTGGAAATCGAGGGCGAGGACGTAGTCGTACCCGAAGGTTCTCGCCACGGTCGTGTTGCCGGACCCGCCGCCCGTTCCCGGACCATACGTGGCGTCGCCGTTGATGTCGATGAAGATGTCGCCCGAGGTGAACCCGTCACGGCCGTTCACCATGTCATAGCCGCCCACCATGCTCAGCACATAGCCGTCGAGGAAGAATCCCTCCATGTCCCAGTACTGGCCGGTCACACAGTTGGGCTCGACCTCCTGGTCCTCGTGGTTGCCGTACCATCCCGTTCCCGAATAGACCCTGTCGGAAATGGTGATGTTCGTGCCCATGGGTAGGGCAAAGGCGGTGGATGCAGAAAAGACTGCTGCCACAACAAGATACAACGCATACCGGAATAGATGGCTCATGGTGCTCTCCTTGTTTCGTGATATGGTCGACTGGATAGCAAAGGCGGTGCCAACAATAAATATAATAATAAAAACTAAAAGTTATATGGGAAAGAGGGTTGATAAGGCGCGAGACTGTCAGATCTTTCGACAGTTGAGGGGCATATCGAGCAGGTTCAATTCCCGGAGGGATGTGTCACATGATGCAATGTCAGGCATACAGAACACATAATAAAATGATATTAATCAATAAATTATTGTAACCCCGATCCCCGGCCAGCCCGTTGAACCTGTAAAATTTTTCGACAACCCTCCAGAAAACTGCTATATCTGTCGATGGGAAGGGAAGATATGGTCCTCTTCATATACAGCGTCACGGCCCTGGTGAGCATTCTCGGGGGCATGGTCATCCTGTCCCGGAGCGGGGCTTCCCACGGCAGGGCCATCGCCCTGGGCCTGCTCTGTATCGGCGCGGCAGAACTCGGATACCTGGTGTTCCTCCTCAAGGATTCGCTGGCCGCCATCCGCATCGCGTCGTGGTTCGAGCTGTCCACCATCTGCAGCTTCATCGTCTCGGTCATCAGCATGGAGAAGAGCCTTGCGAAGAAGACCCGGCTCATCCTCTGGACACGCAGGTCCCTGATCCTCTGCTGCGCACTGTATGCAGGCCTGCTCGGCGTCCTTCCCGGTTCGTATGCCTTGTTCCATGAGCAGGGGGTGACCGTGTTCGGCTGGCTTGGCCGTGCCCATGCCATCCTGGTGCTCATGGGGTCCATCCTGTTCATCTGGATCATGGAGAACATCCTCAAGTCATCCGAGGGCTCCAGCAGGAGGATCCTGAAGTATCCAGCCCTGGGTTCCATCTCCGTGGGGGTATCGCTGTGCATCGCATCCATCTACCGGCTCAGCACCAACACCCTCACCCACGACGTCCTCACCCTGTGCTCCCTGATCTTCCTGGTGGGCATGGCATTCCTCATCTTCTTCTCCATCCGGTTCAAGCTCTTCGAGATGGACATCTTTGTATCCCGGTACGTGGTGTACCACTCCATCACCTTCATAAGCATGGGCAGCTACCTGCTCATCACCGGGGTCATCATCTTCTGGATCCAGCGTCTCGGGGTCAAGGCCCCTCTGGTGGTCACGGGCTTCCTGGTCTTCCTCGCCCTGGTGGCCCTGTCCATCCTCATCCTCTCCCCTGAGGCCAAGGCGCGGCTGAGGTTCTTCATCAACACCCACTTCTTTTCCAATAAATACGATTACCGCAAGGAGTGGGGCGAGCTGAGCGGGTACCTCGCCATCGCCTACAAGGAGAACCAGATCATCCATGTCACGTCCCAGGTCATCCTGGACAGCATGTACATCCAGGAGCTCTCTCTGTGGTTGAAGAAGCCCGGGGGCTACACGAGGGCCTTTTCCTTCCCCCATGCCGCCGGCGGGAACCCCGTCATACCCCAGGACCATCCCCTCATCTCCTACCTGAGGCAGAAGTCTTCATTCCTGAGAAGGGCACCCCAGAAGATCGGTGATCAAGACTGGGACGATATCATGAAGGGGCAGGTCGGTTTTCTTGATGCGAACAAGATCGAGCTTGCGGTGGGCATGACGGTCGGGACCGATCTCATCGGCTTCATCGCCGTGGGAAAGGAAAATCCGGGCACGCCGTACGGCCAGGACGACATAGACCTGCTCACGGCCATCGCATCCCAGGCCGGCTCTGCCCTCACCAAGGCGTGGTTCGCCGAGCGGCTCGCCGAGAACATGGAACTCGACACCTACAACCGCATGTCGGCCACCATGCTCCATGACCTCAAGAACGCAGCGGGGCACCTCTCCCTGGTCCTCCAGAACGCGCCCAAATACATGGACCGGGAGGAGTTCCGCGCGGACATGCTGGACACCGTCGGGCAGGCCCTTGCACGCATCGACAAGGTGATGGGCAAGCTCCAGGCGATTCCCGAGCGTGAGGAACTCCACGTGAAAACCTTCACCGCAGGCCCCTTCCTCCAGGATCTCCTTGCCCGCCTCAGGCCCAGACTGGAGGGGATCAGGCTCGTCCGGGACATCGATGAGGGGCTCCATCTCGCCACGGACCCGGAGGTGCTCTTCAAGATCCTGGAGAACGTCATCGTGAACGCCGCCGAGGCGGTGGACGACGACGGGGTCATCACGGTGACGGCCCGCAGCGACGGCGATGCACCGTTCTTCATGGTTCAGGACAACGGCGTCGGCATGACGGACGACTTCATACGGCAGCGCCTGTTCAAGCCCTTCCAGACCACGAAAAAGAAAGGCACCGGGCTGGGCATGTGGCAGGTGAAGAACATGGCGGAACAGATCGGCGCGAGGATCGAGGTGAAGAAAAACGAGGACCGCGGGGTGAGCGTTTCGCTCTGGCTCCAGCGGTCGGCATCCCAGGAGCCTGGGGAGCAGGCGGGATGATACAGCCTTCGAGCGTGGTTTTCGCGGGGCGGGCAGAGCCGTACCAGAGAGGGGGAGCCCTGAGAGATGAATGACAAGATACTCATCGTGGAAGATGAAGCGAGCATGGCCAAGCAGCTCAAGTGGGGCCTGAGCGACACCTATGACATCCTCACGGCGTCAGACGCCGCGGGAGCCATGGATGCCCTGAACAGCCATTCCCCCCTGGTGGTGCTCCTGGACCTCGGACTTCCGCCCGACCCGGACAATGCCGCTGAAGGGCTGCGTCTCCTGGAGGTGATGATCGGCAGGGTCCCGCACCTCAAGGTGATCGTCATCACCGGCAACACGGAGAAGATCAATGCCGTGAAGGCGGTGTCCCTGGGCGCCTACGACTTCCACACCAAGCCGGTGGACCTGGAGGAGCTCCGCATCGTGATCAAGCGGGCCTTCCATCTCTCGCGGCTCGAGCGCCAGGTGACGGAGCTCCAGGGCATGGTGGGTGTGGATTCCCAGTTCCATGGCATGGTGGCCACCTGCCAGCCCATGATGGACCTCTTCGAGCGGGCGAAGAAGGTTGCCCGCACCGACTACCCCGTGCTCATCCAGGGAGAGAGCGGCACGGGCAAGGAACGTCTCGCCCGCGCCATCCACGCCATGAGCGACCGCAACGAGCTGCCCCTGGTGATCATCGACTGCGGCTCCATCCCCGAGAACCTCATCGAGAGCGAGCTGTTCGGCCACGAGAAGGGTTCCTTCACCGGTGCCCATGCCCGGCAGATCGGCAAGGTGGAGCGTGCCCAGGGCGGCACCGTGGTGCTGGACGAGGTCGGGGAACTGCCCCTGCAGCTGCAGGTGAAGCTGCTCAGGTTCATCCAGGAGGGCACCATCGAGCGCGTGGGTGGCAGGGAGCCGCTTGCCATCGATGCCCGGGTCATCGCCGTGACCAACGTGGACCTGAAGCGGGCCGTGGATGAGAGACGCTTCCGGGAGGACCTCTACTACCGCCTCAACGTGGTCCCCCTGTCTGTGCCCTCGCTGCGGGAACGGCGCGACGACATACCCGTGCTGGCGCGGTACTTCCTCGATGCGTACAGCAGGGAGATCGGCCCCAGGTTCAAGGGGTTCAGCCATGATGCCCTGGGTGCGATGATGGGTCATGACTGGCAGGGCAATGTCCGCGAGATGCAGAACAGGATCAAGCGGGCCGTGGTCATGGCCGAGGGCGACTACATCACCGCAGAGGATCTTGACCTGGAGGTGGCGGAGGGGGCGGGCGAGGTCCTGACCCTCAGAGAGATCCGCGACGAGGCGGAGATCACGGCCGTGAGGAACGCCCTTGCCCGGCACCGGGGGAACATCTCCCGGGCCGCCCAGGACCTCGACGTGAGCCGGCCGACCCTGCATGACCTCATCAAGAAGCACGGGATCGCGGTATCGAAATAGACGCACCGGTTTCCCCGGTGAGCAGGGGGATGCGTGCGGGAGGACTCTTTCCGGGAAACCCGTGCGGTGGTCAGGCCCCGGTGGGGAAGAGGTTCTTGAGCTCTTTGCGCAGCGTCTTCAGCACCTCCTGTTTCTCCCGGCCGGCCTTTTCCATCCTGTCGAGGCGCTGCGTCAGCTCTTCCAGCTTCTTCTCCAGGGTCACGATCCGCGACGTAAAGGCATCCAGCTCCGCCTTTATGTCGATGTCGGAAGAGATGCCTTCCATGATACCCAGAAGGTCGGTGACCTTTTTAGAGGTATCAGGATCCATACACCTCGCGTTTGGCCTTGAGCCGGATGTGGGACAGGGAGGAGTACACCCTGTCCAGGGCGCTTTTGAGCTCTGCGATTTCGTCCTCAAGGGGTTTTCTCTTCCTGAACTCCTCCTCGAGGCAGGTCTCCAGTTCGCGGATGCGGGAGGTGCTCAACGTCAGATCCTTCTCCAGGATGGACACCTTGACGTCCAGCTTGGCCTTGTCCTGGATGTCCTTGGAGAAGCGCACCAGCCTGTCTTCCAGGGCCCTGTTCTTCATCACTTCGGAGTCGTACCCCGCGGTCTTCTCCTCGAGCATGCCCACCACGTGCTTGATGTAGTGGTCGGCGTCCTCGATCTGCTCGTTCAGGAATGTGATCTCCTTGTGGAGGAGCTTCTGTTCGCCCGCCGCCTTTTCCAGGTCGGCGAGGTTCTCCCTGAGGGTGCTGTTCTCTCGTCCCACCTCTTCGATGACCCGGTCGTGCTCCATGAGCTTGCGCTGGATGTCCTTTTTCTCGAAGATGATGTGGGAAAACTCCGAGTGCAGGTCCTCGATGGTCTCCACGGCCCTGGCAATGGTGTCACTGGTGATGCCGAGGACCACCGGGGAAGCCTCGGGCGCCTGCGCCGCAGGCTCAGGTGCGGCCGTCGCCCTGGCAGGGGGCTGTTCCTTCGCCTCCTCTTTCACCTCTTCCTGGGTGCGTATCAGTACAGGGTCGACATTCCACGGCCTGTTCGGCCTGCGCTTCTGCATCTTGGGCATGCGTTCAGCAACGCTTCTGTCAAATCCGTCTTTCATGGATAGCAACTCCTCATAGCAATCTATCGGCACGATGATGAACTGTTGCGCCTTCCGGTGAACCCGAGCAATACGTTAACCATAAAACCGTTCAAAACACAATTCCCAGATTGGGAAAAACTTCCTTGATGAACTCGTTCAGATCCGACGACCCCCGGTTCTTCGGCGCGTACTGGTGGATGGGCGTGCCCACGCTCGCCGCCTCGGCGATCTTGATGTCCTGGCGGATCACGGTCTTCATGAGGTAGCCGTCGTAGTGTTTCTCCAGGGCCTCCTTCGCCCGCTGGCAGATGTTGTGGGAGGCGTTGTAGTTGTTGAGGAAGATGTAGATGTTCTCGAAGATGAAATCGAAATCCTCCTCGATGGTGGAGAGCGTCTCGAAGAGGATCTTCAGGCCGTGGTACGACAGGAAGTCGGCCAGGACCGGCACGAAGAGGTCGTTGCAGGCGAGGATGCCGTTCAGGTTCAGCAGCCCGATGGAGGGTGAGGCGTCCATGACGATGACGTCGTAGTCGTCCTGGATGGAGGAGATGCTCTTCCTCAGGCGCTGCTCCCGCGCGTTCATGGAGGTGAGCGCGAGCTCCACCGGCGACAGGTCGAGGTTCGCGGGGACGAGGTGCAGGTTCTTCATCTTGGTGGGCAGGATGATGTCCCGGATGTCTGCCCTCTCGATGAGCACGCTGTACAGGGTGGCGTCGAAGGACTCGTGGTCGATGCCCAGGCACTGGGTGAGGTGGCCCTGGGGGTCGAGGTCTATGAGGAGCACCTTCATGCCGAGGCACGCGAGGCGGAAGGCGTAGAAGGCCGAGATGCTCGTCTTTCCCGTGCCGCCCTTGAAGTTGAGGAAGATCTGCCTCCGCCGGGACGAAACCAGGGGCGGTTTACCAAGCGCCTTGAGGTATCCGGGGATGTCATGGGGATAGTACACCCGCATGCCGTCTGTCACCTGGGGCTGGGGCAGCCTGCCCTCGGTCTCCATCTTGAGCAGCGTGGATTTCGTGATGCCCAGCAGGGTTGCAAAATCCTTCGGTGTGTATACCAGTTGCTCCATCCTATGCCCGCTCCCTCATGATCTCCCACCACCCCTGCCACTTGGCCACGATCCATTCGAACTCCTCGGGCGAGGCCCCCACGGGCTCGCCGAAGTCCTCGCCCGTGAGCTTCTTCAGGGTGTGTACGGCCTGTATGCTCACCTCGTGGGAAGGGTCCTCCAGGGCCTTGATGACCTGTTCCACGTTCTCCGGCGACCCCCAGATGGCCATCAGCCTCAGGCAGTCCTTCCTCACCGACTCGTCCGGGTCATCGGTGCACAGGTCCGCGACGGCCTCCAGGGAGCTGGTGTCGTTCATCCAGAAGAGGTAGCTGATCACCCTCCTGCGCACGTACGGGTCGCTGTCGGACAGCCACCTGGCGCCCTCCTCGGGCCGGAACGCCCCCCTGCGGAACAGGTAGCGGATGGCCCGGGCCCTCACCACGGGGTCTTCGTTTGTTGTGGCCGCCCGGAAGATGGCCGTAAAGTCTTCCTCGGCGTCGAAGAGGATGTCGTAGATGGCCGCCGATGTCTGCGGGTCGGCATCCTTGAGCACCGAGGAAAAGACCGTTACAGGGTCGGATGATTCCTTGAGGATCGCCTTTGCGGCAAGCTTCTTGATCTCAGGGTCTTCGTCATGCAAGTCCCGCAGGATCTGGTTCAAACCGACACCCATCGATACGAGGCCCCCCTCTCCTGGTTCTGAATATAGATGGGAAGAGCGCTCTCCGTCAAGGGTGTCAGAGAAAAGTGTTCCACCTCATACAGCTCCATGCTAGCCTAGCCGGCATGGCAGGCGTCTTCGCGGAAGTGGTCTTGTTCTCCAACATCGACAAGGTGCTCTCGTATTCGGTGCCTCCGGGCCTCTCCCCGAGGGTGGGATGCAGGGTCTCGGTGCCTGTCAGGAACTCGGTGCGCACCGGCGTGGTGGTGGGCCTCGCACAGGAGGCCCCGGAGGGCATGGAACTCAGGGACATCCGGGCGGTCCTCGACGAGAACCCCGCCATCACCCCCGAGCTCATCGAGCTGGTCAGGTGGACCGCCCGCTACTACCATGCGGGCATCGGCTCGTGCATGACCCTGGCCTTTCCCCCGTACTTCAGGCAGGGCAGGGTCTTCGTCCCCCGGGAAGACCCCCTCCTGGTGAGGGTCCCCGGTACCGGGGAGAAGGTCACCCCGCTCCAGCGCGCCGTTCTGGATGCCATTCCCGAGGGCGGTATCCGCATGAGCGATCTCGTAACGCTCATACGGGGCAGCCTGCCGAGGATCAGGTCGCTGATGGCGCGGGGGATCATCGAGGCCCGGGAGGATACCCCGCCCCGGGAACCCATCACCCCCGTGCCGCTGGAATACACCCCGGGCCAGCGCTCGGCCCTTGAGCAGATCACCCGGGCCATCGCGGGCGGCGTCTTCGAGAGCTTCGTGCTCCACGGCATCACGGGGTCCGGAAAGACCGAGGTGTACCTGGCCGCCGCCATGGAGGCCCTGGACCGGGGGAAATCGGTGCTCTACCTGGTGCCGGAGATCGCGCTCACCCCGCAGACCATCGACATGGTAAGGAGCAGGGTGCCCCTGGAGGTCGCCGTGTTTCATTCCGGCCTGGCCGCCAGGGACCGTGCCCGGGAGTTCATGAGGGTGGCCCACGGGGGGGTGCGCTTCGTCCTGGGCACCCGCAGCGCCGTGTTCGCGCCCCTTGAGGACATCGGGCTCGTCGTGGTGGACGAGGAACACGACCACAGCTACAAGCAGGACGAGGGGGTGCCGTACAACGCCCGGGACCTGGGCATCCTGCGCGCGGCGAAGAACGGGGCGTGCGTGATCCTCGGATCGGCCACCCCGTCCATGGAGAGCTTCGCGCGGGTCCGCTCCGGCCGTTCCCGGCTCATCGTCATGTCCGAGCGGGTGGGCCCTGCTGCCCTGCCCAAGGTGGAGGTCGTGGACATGCGGAACGTGAAGGGGCCGCTGTCCGGAACCCTCCTCGGGGAGATGGAGGAGACGCTTGGCAGGTCGGAGCAGGTGCTGCTCTTCATCAACCGCAGGGGCTTTTCCGCGGCGCTCGTGTGCCCGGGGTGCGGAAAGGTGCTGCGCTGCAGCCGGTGCGACCGGAGCCTCACCTACCACCGCTCCCGGGGCCAGGCCCTGTGCCACTGGTGCGGCTTCACCATGAGGATGCCGGAGATCTGCCCGTTCTGCGGGTGCCTCGACATGCGGCCCGTGGGCCTGGGCACCGAGAAGGTGCTCCACGCCGTCCAGGAGACCTTCCCGGGCAGGCGCCTGCTGCGCATGGACTCCGACGAGATAACCACCACGAAGAAGCTCTCCGCTTCGCTGGACGCCATCAGGTCGGGCCGCGTGGACATCATCGTGGGCACCCAGATGATCGCCAAGGGACACGATTTCCCCTCTCTGACCCTGGTGGGCGTGGTGCACGCGGAGCAGCTGCTGTACATGCCCGATTTCAGGAGCGGCGAGCGGACCTTCCAGCAGATCGTCCAGGTGGCGGGCCGTGCGGGCAGGCGCAGGTCCGACACCAGGGTAGTCATCCAGACCCTGATCCCGGAACACCCGCTCATCGGCTCCATTGCCCGCCACGACTACGGCGCCATGATGGAGCAGGAGCTCGAGGTGCGCAGGGCCGCGGGGTTTCCGCCGTACACGCACCTGGCCAGGTGCGTGGTGAGTTCCGGGGCTGAGAAGACGGCAAGGGATTTTTCCCAGGAGGTCGCATCGTCGGTGGTCACACCCCACGTGGAGGTCATCGGGCCGGCGCCCGCCCCCATCTCGCTGCTGCGGAACCGCCACCGGTGGCACCTGCTCCTGCGGTCCAGGAGCAGGAGGGCTCTCCATGCCGCCCTCGACGCCATCGGGCAGGTGCCCTGCCCCGGGGGCGCAGACCTCGCCATGGACGTGGACCCCTACTCCATGATGTAAGGGATTCTATGATTGCTGGAACGAAAGCCGCTTGACCAGCTTCGCCCTGTCCTTGAGCCTGAGCATCAGGTAGCACGGACTCAGGATGAGGCTGCGAATGATCTCTCTCTTTGTCATCCCTGATCTCCCTCTCATCTTCCCTGATGATGTACCTTTCTTATCGGAAGGAATCCGAGATGCAAAAGAGGGCACTGCACGATCAGGAGAACTGGACAAGGAAACGAGGTTCAGAAAACGGGCCATGGGGTGAAGGCGCTGTGATACAGTGGCGGAGAGAGAGGGATTCGAACCCTCGGTAGAGCTTTTGACCCTACATTCGCTTAGCAGGCGAACGCCTTCGTCCACTCGGCCATCTCTCCATGAACGACCCATCTTAACAACACTTATCAGTCAGGAGTCAAGTGCTCATATGCCCCGCCTCATCAGGCGCGGGCTTGACTCCTCGGCCCGATGGTCGCATGAATAGGTGCAGCGAAGGTGTATCGACAAAGCAGAAGGAGGGAAGGGTCATGGGGCGCATCTGTGGCATCGTATCCCTGTGCGTGTTGCTGTGCATGCCCGCGGCACGCGCATCGGGCAGCGTCACGGCCACTGAGGCGGGTGCCGTGGCCGAGGAGGCCTGCATCTACGGATTCGCCCCGGTCCTCCTCGAGGTGCAGCGCCAGGCCTTCCTGCGCCACCAGGGGGGCATGAACCGCCTGGTGAGCCACGGCGGCGCCGGGCAGGAGATCGAGGCGTACCTGGACCTCTCCCGGGAACCCATGGTGCTCTGCAGCCCCGATGCACAGGGGGTCCCCTTCCCCCTCCAGGTGATGGACGCCGGCACGAATGCCCTCACCGCGCATGGCCAGGGCTGTGTCGCGCTCTGCGGTCCCCAGTGGAAGGGAACACTGCCGGGGGGGCTCGGCCGGGTGAACTCTTCCACGAACATCGTGTACATCCGTGGCCTGGGTGTATGCGGGAATACCGGCATGCCAGAGTGGCAGGGTTCGCTCACCCCGCTTACGCGCTACGGCAAGGGACAGCGGCTTTTTCCGGAAAAGGCCGAGCAGGGGTTTCCCGGCAGGTCATCGCCCCTGCGGCAGGTGCTCCTCATGGACATGCAGGCCTTCTACGGCAGGCTCGCTGCATTCATGAAGCGCACGCCGGTGTCCCGGGCAGACAGCGCCCTCCTCGGCCGCATGGCCAGGATCGGCATTGACCGCGAGACCGGGTACTTCGACACCTCGGCGCTGACGCCCGCCGCCCGGGCCGAGGTGGAGCAGGGCCTTCACAGGGGAATGGACAGGATTGCGCGGCATGCGTTCACGGGCTTCCCGGCCAGGGACGGCTGGATGGAGGTGCCGCGAGGGCCCTTGCCCGAGGCAGACCACCTGGCGCGTGCGGCGAGGGCCTACCTGGGGATCGGCGGGATGCCTTCCGGGAGCGGCGTCTGGCTGGTGCGCGCGACCGATGCCCGGGGTGACGGCTTCACCGGGTCCCATTCCTATCTGGTCCGGTTCGACCGGGACCGCCTCCCGCCTGCGCAGGCCTGCTGGTCGCTGTCGGTTTTCGACAGGAAGGCGTGCCGGGAGTACCCCGGCGTCACGGTGGGGCAGGACGTCCTCCAGAAGCCTGCAGACGGCTCGATGAAAATCTACGTACGGCAGCTTGACCCTGGGACGGATGCCCAGGGCGTCTGGGTGAAGGTGCCCGAGGGCGATTTCGCCCTGATGCTGAGGTCCTTTCAGGGTCTCGAAGGCGGCGCCGGGGGAGGGAGCTGGTATCCCGAGGTGGAGAGGGCATCCCCATGATACGGCTTGACCTCGATGCACGGTCCATGGGAGGAAGACAGGGGTGTATCTGCAGGAGGAGAGGCATGGAGGAATCCAAGATGTCACGGCCGGGAACCGGACAGGTTTTCAGGGCGGCCGCCGTGGCGACTGCGGCACTCTTCATCCTGGCTGCTGCCGGATGTGCGTCCTGGTTCAGGCCCGAAGACCCGGACAGGGTGTGTCCCGTCGTGCCCGAAGGCACCTTGGGCGTGTACGGGACGAGGCTGCCTGCCGCTGACGCCGCTGCCCGCCTGATCCGGTTGAAGCTTGCTCCTGAGAGACGCTGCGAGCTGACCACCGCATTCCTTGACGACACCCCTGCGGTCATCGAGACCGGTACCTGGGACTACATCATGGGCAGCAGGGTGAGGGTGACGCTCACCGGCCGGGAGGGTGCGATCTACGAGGAGCCGTCGGTCATCGTCTTTGCTTCAGACTCGGGGGGCCTCACCGCGGTGAGGTACGACCGGGAGGAATGGGGCGAGGAGGGCCTCCGCCTTGTCCGCAACACCACGGTGGCAGGGCCCGTGTGGAGGCTCGTGCAGATTCGCTACCCCGACGACACGGCCCTGGCCCCGGAGAACCCTTCGCGGTACGCGCTCATCCTGTCCCAGGACGGGACCGTGACCGTGGTGGCGGACTGCAACCGGGGCATGGCCGCCTACCTCGTCGCGGGCACGGCCCTGCACATGAAGGATTTTGCCTACACGCGGATGATCTGCCCGGACAACTCGCTCTTCGACCCATATACCGAGGCCCTGCGGGAGGCATCGTCCTGCACGCTCAAAGACGGCCGCCTCACCATCTGGTTCCGCTCCGACACCGGGTCCATGGAGTTCGAGCCCGCCAGGAGCGACGAATAGGGGAAGTTTCTGCCAGGCGGATGTGTGGCGGAGGGAGTGGGAGTCGAACCTGACGAGAATGACAATAATAAATAATAAAAACAGACAGTTAAATGATCAAAAACCCGGTGCAACTGTGTAGAAAATTCAAGGCGACTTTGACCTTGTTCTGTTTGAGATAATCTTCAATACCCGCAATGACCGCAATGCGTCATGGAGGTTGTTCTGTGAACAGTGCACGAGCTCAAGGAAGGTTCTGGAATTGACATTTTCTTCGATATGATATACGTGTATATCAAAAGGAGATGAATAATGCTTGCAATCCGACTTCCTGCAGAAATTGAAGATCGTCTTGATGCCCTGGCTAAAGCAACAGGGCGTACGAAGACCTATTATGTACGTGAGGCAATCCTTGAATATATTGACGACTTGGAAGACATCTATCTTGCCGAGAAGCGGCTTGAAGATGTCAGAGCCGGACGCACGAAGACAGTTCCCCTTGAGAAAGTCATAAAACGTCATGGCATGGAAGGTTGAGTTTGACCCCGCGACAGTACGGGATTTGGGCCGACTTGACAAGCCAGTTGCCCGGCGCATTCTCAGCTTTCTACATGACAGAGTTGCTCAGCTCGACGATCCACGCAGCATCGGTCAGGCGTTGCAGGGCCCGAGATTCGGAGAGTTCTGGAAATATCGTGTAGGTGACTGGCGAATAATCTGCAGAATTGAAGATGAACAGATAACCGTATTGGTTCTCCGCATCAGGCATCGGAGCAAGGTGTATCGACCATGATGTAACACTGGCTAAAGTATAGGCCTTGCCAATAAGAAATGTCTCATGAAATTTAAGATGCTGCCGTGAATCAGATCCTGCCGCCCTTGCGAAGGTAGTCGGCATGTGCTCTCTCCGGAGTGGAACCATACCCGGTTACGTTTCTCCCGGTTATGGTTTTCCCGGTTTCTGAATAGGCTTGTTTGCCCATTGCCGTGTTCATAATTCCTCCCAAAAATGGAGGAGCTCCTGATCCGGCATTCTTCCTGATCCCCATATCCACTCCCTGAGTATGTATGTCTTCTCTATAGTCGCCGAGTGACAGGTATCGTTACTGACCGGTCATCTCCTGGCGTCCAGCTGTTATGGTCTGCCATTCGGTCGTGCTGTTGCGGTACCAGTCGCTGGCTCCCGCTTCTGTGTTATTCACGCCGGGGCCGGCGTATTCTGCCGTCAGGTCCTTCCAGTAGTCTATGCCTGCCTGAACACCGGCACCTCCTGTTATTCGGACACGCGCTTCTAGCCAGATCCTGCTTGCGCCTCCGGGAATCGTGGATCGTGAGGTGTTCCACCAGTGATAGACCCTGTCGGGGTTCAGTCCAGGCTCGATGACGAGAGCGCTGTTCTGGACTGAAAAGGGCATCTCTGCAAGCCTGTCACCGGCAAACCACGGGCTGCGATCGTAGAGGCCATACCAGTCCATTGCAGGGGTGCCTGTGTCAAAGGTGTCCTCCAGGATGACAGTGTCTTCCCCGTTGACTGTTGAACATATCCGCATCCAGTCGATCTCGACCAGGCTCGAAACTCCCTGGCCCTGTATGTCGATTGCCTGCATCCAGCCTACGACGGCTGTGAAACCATCGGGAGGAGTTCTGTAGCGGACATATGATGACTTATGGATGCTTTCAGCGGGAGCATATGATGTGGTCGGGAGAGGTATGCTGTCGGTGTCCTGATTTTCTCCGATCTCGTCATCGACATTCACTGCATGACCAGGAGAGGCATCGTTGGAGCTGCAACACATCATGCTGGTGAATATCAATGTGAAGAAGATCGTTCTTTATGGAATAGACTGCACGAGGTCCTCCTTTCAGGACGGCCGAACGTCCCGGACCCTGACGGCCTGTATATGTCGAAGGGTGCCTATTTCGTGAATTTACCTGTCGTCGGGTCGTATCGAGTGCTCACCTTGGAGCTGCCTCCGAAGAAGCCCTTGTGCTCCCTGTACACAGTCTGCCGACTCCTGTCTGAGTCGCCGTCCTTGTCTGACCAGAAGAGCCTTTCCCCATTGGAAGTGCGCACGGGATTACCTTTGCCATCCTTAATGTATTGTCTCGACATGTCATACCCCCTTTGCATGTAGTTGTATGTTCATAAATGCTGTGCGCCTGCCGTCAGCATCATCCTCTAAGACGGGTACAGACTGATAATGTGACAACATGCTCTTGGAAACCTGACACATTTTCAATCACCCCACGTCAACAGGACAAGGAGATGGAGATGATATTTTCCTGAACTCGTCCCGTCCCGGGTGGAATGGATGATGACGTGGCTGGAGGAAACATCACATTACGATCGCAGGAGGAGTCATGGATTATATGACCACGAGCGAACTATTTGAGGCCATTGAACGCTCTGCCCCGAAAGACCTGAAGGAGCGTTTTTACAACGCTGTCATCACGTATGCTCACTTGAGGGCTGAGTTATACGTGGAGAAGGGGCGTGCGACGAAGGAGATGAAGGGGCGGCTGAAGCAGTCGGACAAGGAACTCGTCAATGCATGGGATGAGCTCGTCCGTCAGGCTGGCCAGGAAACAGGGTTGTGCAAGGCTGTGGAGTGGGATCACGAGAAGCTGGGAAGTTTCGCATGCTACCTGCACTTCATTATGAGTGTCCTTGCTTTTGAGTGAGCATGGTGCCGGTCACGAATTCTCTCCAGGCAGGAATCTCCACAGGACGCCCGGCAGATCACCGCTCTGATGGGATGACGGATATCTCAGTGGCAACCCGTGGCATGACAGACATCTCATGCAATGGAGAGTGAACAGCACAATGAAGATGATAAACACTCCATTTCTCCTGGCCCCGTTCATGGCATGGGCAGTCCTTTCAGCTGCCTTTCCCGGGAAAACATTCGCGGGGAGTTTCAGCATCAACAGCGGGCTTGAGACCCTTGCCACAAGGATCAGTGCCGAGATGGACATGGCAAGGATGCACTACATAGGTGTTGTCTACTTCACCGACCTCGATGGTTCAACGTCCGAACTCGGCGTGTTCATCTCAGAAGAGCTCACGACCAGGCTTCACGATACACAGAAATTCAAGATGGTGGAAAGGCGGCTGCTCTACAAGGTGATTGAGGAGCAACGCCTTGGCCTGACGGGCCTCCTGGACGAGAAGTCGGTCAAGATCATCGGGAAGATCCTTGGCGTGGACAGTCTGTGTACAGGCACCATCACCGATTTTGGTGATACGTTCAAGGTGAATGCAAGGATGATCTCCGTGGAAACAGGCCAGATATTCGCCGTGGCAGCCATTGAGATAAACAAGAACGACGCCATACGTATTCTCATGAGGAAGTATACCCAGGTAAAGCGCGATGCGGAGAGGATGCACAAGAAGTCGAACAGCACATCGAAAATGAATCTCCTGGTGAACGGGGGATTCGTCCAGGGTCTCTCGGGGTGGAAGAGGACAATTGGCGATATTCGGCAGGGTGCCAGCAATACCGAGGTCATCCTGTACAGAAACTGCGGATCGGGAAGAATGCTTCACATGGTGCATCGAGGAAATGGGAGCGTACAGCTGTGTCAGGTGGTGCCGGTCCCCACTGCCGATCTTTTTCTGTCAGCGACATTTCAGTTCAGCACTCGAGAAGGGCACATCAGGGCATTCAGCGGGTCGGGTGTCGCACAGTTCGGAATGGTATTTCTCGACCGCAAAGGAGAGAAGATCGGCCAGACAATCGTGCTGAACTACGTGAAGAACCCCTTTGCGGACACCCCGCTGATCGGGGTGCCCCGGAGGGCCAGCGACACCTACACGACCCATTACATAGAGGTCGAGAACAACAAGCTCTACACCAACTATCGCATCGATATCCGCAGGGAGATCGAGAGCAACCTCCTCGGGGTCGACCCCGATTCCATAGAGGAGATTGGTGTGGTCATCTGGTGCGGTGCGAATCACGGAGATGCCGCAGCCGAGCTCTGGATTACCGACATCTGCCTGTCATACAGGTGACGGGCAGGGAAGGAGAGGATGGATCATGTTTGACAGAGCTGCCGTCGTCGCAGGGGCGATCGTCATCTGTTCGATGGCAATATTGGGGGGGTGCGCGCACCATGAGATGGCACATGTCCCCTCTTCGGCCATGGACAGCCCCGAGCATCACTGTTCCACGGGTGATGGGCTCCTGGATAAAGGCCTGTTTCAGAAGGCGCTCGAGGCATACCGGCAGGCGGAAATGATCGACCGCAGGCATGCGCCTGCGCAGATCGGCATCGGCCTTTCCCTCGCGGGCATGCAGCGATTCGACGATGCGCTTGACGCGTTCAGAAAGGCCAGGAGCCTTGCCACTTCAGACAGGCAACGGATGCTTTACCACACGGGCATGATGCGCCTTCACACAGCTAGGCAGAACAAAGACTGGCTTGACAAAACAGAGAGCCACTTCAATCAGGCGCGATCAATAAAAAAGGACGACCCGGCCCCCTACTACTACATGGCCGCCGCATACTCGATCGCCAGGGAATATGCGAAAGCTTCCCACTGTTATGAGAAGGTGATTGACCTGAACAGGGGGTACGTCGAGCAGTCGAACACCAGTTGGGCCGAGTTACAGAAAACGGTGCGGGCCATTCCGGGGACAAGGGTCGGGAAAGATATTGCCGGCTCTCCAGCCATAACACGGGCGGAAGTGGCGGCCCTCTTCATGGAAGAACTCAGGATCGACAGACTGTTCCAGGGTGGTGCAAGGTCATCGCTTCGCGAGGGTGACCTGGTGATGACAGACTTTCAGAATCACCCGCTTCGCAGGGACGTAGAGGCGGTCATAGCTCTTGAAGTGAGGGGGCTAGAGCCGATCGGAAACAGGTTTTTTCCGGACAGGGCAATTTCCCGGGCGGAATTCGCCGTCATGCTCGAAGACATCCTTGTGAAGATCACCCGCGAGAAGGGGGTTTCCACCCGACACCTCGGGGCGCCATCACCTTTTTCTGACGTCGAAGGGTCTTACTATGCTTACAACGCCATCCTCACCTGCACAACCCGTGGAATACTGGACCCGGGAGTGGACGGTCGATTCAGGCCTGGCAGCAGCGTTTCCGGCACCGATGCCCTCCTTGCTCTGAGGCAGATAAAGGGCGTGCTTGAGAAATCGACAGGGTGGACCCTTCAGTGACCGGGGGCGATTGAGCTCTTTCATGAAAGGAGAACATATGAGAGCGAGCATGGTTCCGTCTCACGTTATCGCGGTTCTGACCCTCATCATTGTCGTCGCGGGCACCGGGGTCTGCCGGGCCGAGTTGAGAGAGGATGTTTCTTCTGAAGGCTGGACCGGCACGGTAGACTGGCGGGAGGGGTATGTCTATGCCTCTGCCATAGGCACTGTGGACATGGCCGAGATGGCCAACGATGTCCAGGCGGAACAGGTTTCCAGGGTCACGGCCACTCACCTGGCATACAGGGCCTTGTACGAGATGATCGGGAAGATTGGACTCGATGCAACCTCCGTTTACCGCAGGGAGATCATGGTGGATGATCTCCTGAAGATAGAGACCAAAGGTGAGCTGGAGCAGGTCCATGTGTGGAGGTCCGACTTTTCCTGGACGCCCCAGGGTTCTCCGAAGGCGACGGTGACGGTGCGCATGCCGCTGTATGAAGGGCTTTCAAGGTCTGCAGCAAACTGGGCGGGACGTCAGCCAGGTCTGCCGAAGTTCGATGCTGATATTCCTGCAGGGGGCTCGACCCATACCAGTGTCATCGTAGATGCACGCAATGTAGACGTCCAGCCGTGCATGTGCCCCAGAATTCTCACGAACGAAGGGAGGAGAGAGGTCTACGGCCCAGGTTCGGCTGATCAAGACACGGCCGCCGCAAGTGGCTTCGCCGCATACGCGGGTTCCCTGGAGGAGGCGAGGAACAATAAAAAGGCGGGCAGAAACCCCCTCGTGATCAGTGCCATCAGTACCCGGGGGGTGCGACGGGGCGACCTTGTGATCTCCGAAAGCGATGCCTTGGCAGTGATGCGGGCGGACATGCACAACAGTATTCTCAAGGACTGCAGGGTCATCATCGTCGCGAGGTAGTCGCAGGTGATGGGCTTTGTCGAATGATCGATGGAGGAGGGGCATGCGCTTCGGGGGTTCAATCATTCCAGTTCTCGTCATGATCCTGGTCATGCAGGGCGATGCTGCCGCCGGGGTGCCGGTGACGAGGAGCGTCGAAGCCGAGGCGGTTGTGCCCATATACTGTGAAGATGTGGGAGCCGCCCGGGAAGCGGCCCTGATCGAGGCAAGCCGCAGGGCCGTCGAAGCCCTTGGAGTGACGATTGATTCAGAAACCCTGTACCTGAAGGGGATCCAGGAGGAAGACGTGTACGACCTCAGGTGGAGGGGTTTCGTCCAGGAGTACTCCATCCTGGAGCACGGGAGGGTCGGGAGGAACTACCGCGTGAGGATCCGCGCAAGAATCGCGGATGACAGAACAAACGCTCCCAGGATCATGCTTCATGAGATGACGATCCTCATACATCCCGAGGGTCCGGGAAGCAGTGCCGTGACGAAGCTCCTTGTGGATGAGCTGTCCACGGCAGGCTGCCGGAATATCATGGTCGACGGAGCAGCTCCAGCCCGGAATGCAGATTCTCCTCCCGGCGGCCGTGGCAAGGCCGACCTTCTCGTAACTGTCCGTTCATCACTGGAGTGTGTCCGGTGGTCTGAAGTGCTGTCTGGTTCCTGGTTTCACGGTGAGGCCAGTATTGACCTGTCACGTCTTCATGCAGGTGCAAAGGGCCCTCATCTCATCAGGGTGGCCTCCGCCTCGAACCGGATAGTCTGCGGGTCAGAAAGGCCCGGCACAGGCATGACGGAAGGCTGCATGTCATCACTGCATCCGAACAGCTTTTCAAGGCAGGTTGCCGAACCCGTCGTGGATGCCTTCATGAGGGATCTTGCCGAGAACGAGGTTGTCCCCATGGGGGAGAGGGTCGTCATGATCGAGGCCCGCAACGTGCGGTCGAAGGAGGCGTGCAGCAAGTTTCTCTCGACAATCCGGCAGCTGAGGGGCGTGATGGGAAAGGCCGAACTGTCGTCATGGAGAGAAACCGAATGCACCGTGAAGGTGATATATCCCATGAAGGCGCGGTACCTCGCGTATCTTCTGGAATCCGTCGGGTCATACCGCGTTCTCTCGTACGACTGGAAAAGCATAGACCTGGAGTTCATGTGAGCATCGGTCAACGGAGACGTGAGGGGACTATGCAAAACATGTTCGTCCTGACGCTCATCATCCTCCTTTCAAGCGCATCCGTTGCCGGAAGTGATGACCTCCGCGATGAGGTGACCGGGTCCTGGAAGATGATGCAGCAGGGAGCCAGGGAGAGATATTCCGATGCGAAAAAGAGAAACGAGGAACGCAGTGACAGCGTGAAAAGCTCCTGGGAGGCGGAGAATCAAGAGGTCCTGAGGAAATGGGGTGTGCTGGTATCCTCCACCCGAAGGAGATGGGTGTCCTACTCCCCGTATCTCGACAGCAGGGCAGAGGTTGATTTCGATGAAGGGTTCCTGAGGCTTTCCATAGTTATCCCGGAAGATGGAAGGCATGTGGATGCCTATCGTGACAGGGTGATGAGAGACCACCTGCGCGAGCTTCTTTCATGCAACCGGCTGGTGAACAGGAACGTCCTCGAGGACCAGATCCGGGACAGATACGGTGAGCGAGTCCACACGGGGTCTGTGGATCGATACTATGAAGAAGAGATTAAACCCCGTATCTCGTGTTCCCGGACAAGTGCCAGGCCCGGGGCCACCATTGCCAGGGCTGATGTCCGCCTGATTCCCGACCATCTGGACGTCAGGGCGAGAAAGTATCGTGAAACGGTAAAAGCCGTGGCAGGCAAGTATGGCATCGAACCGGAACTGATCATGGCCATTATTCACACGGAATCCTTCTTCAACCCCCTCGCCGTGTCACCCAGGGGGGCCTGCGGTCTGATGCAGCTGATGCCTGACCATGGAGGGAAGGAAGCGTATGCCTTTGTTTATGGGACAAGCAGCCCTGTCCCTGCGGATGCCTTTTTCAACCCGGAGATGAACATCGAGCTGGGCGCAGCATATCTCCACCTTCTTCGAACAAATCACTTCGGGTGGCTGGATGATCCGGAAAAGAAACTGTACATGACCATATGTGCATACAACTGGGGACCTGGGGCAGTAAACAGGAACGTCTGCAACAGGATGGACGTTGAAGCCGTCTCGAGGCAGGTGCTCTACTCTGCCCTGTGCTCTCGTGCCCCTGCTGAGACAAGCGATTATCTGCAGAAGGTCACGCTCCGGATGGACCTGTACAGGACATATTTCTGATGGCGCGAAGATAGGCAGGTCCATGAGATTGCGCCTCGCACGCGGAAATCAACTCGGGTTGAGATTGGCCCTCCTGCAATTGAACATGGCAACGACCTTGATGCAGACAGTCACCCCGGTTGTTTCCCTGCACGTACACCCCTGAACGTATCAACCCGGGTTGACCAGGCATGGTGGGCGCGGCCGGGAATGGGGAAACCTCGCACCTGCATCGAGCAATATAACATAAAGATATCATAAGGGATAACAGAGGCTGCTTTTTTAGGTGACCCTCCATGGCGTTCCTGGCCCCTGACTTGCTCAACCAAGATCACGCCGCAAGACACAAGGAGGGGAGCATGGGACAGGACAGTGATCTCGGGATTGAAGTTCGGGGCATCAAGGCCAGCAATGCTCAGGATCATTCCGACGACATTGCCCTTGCCAGGGCGTTCAGCCATGCCCTCCGCTGCGGGGATCAGGAAACCGTGGGGGACTTCCATGCCAGGTTCAACCCTCTCCTGATGCGTCGCGCCATGTACAGGACACAGGGCGATGAGGAGTTCGCGAAGGATGCCGTTGCAACCTTCTGGACCTCAATGGTGGCCCGGGACCTTCTGGCCGGGTTCAGGGGAGATTCGAAGCTCACCACATTCCTGATTCGGATCCTGGATCGCAAGATCATCGACATCAGGCGCAAGCATGGCCGTGAGATCATCATCTCGGACATGGAGAGCGACGAAGACGGCGAGGGCCGGCCTGACTACCACTTCATCGACCGTCTGGCCCAGGAGCGCCTCGACATGGGGGATCTGTTCGACTCTCTGCAGTACCGCAGGGAAGGCGACCTCGCCCTGGGGGCTGACGAGGCCGTACTGCAGAAGCGGCTCCAGGCCATGCGCAAGGCCATGGTTGCGCTCGGGGAACGCTACCCGGACGACCTCAGGCTCGTGGGAATGCGTCTCAAGGGTATGACATACCAGGAGATCGCCCCTCGCCTCGGGAGGACTGTGGAGGCCCTTAGGACAGCTTATCTGCGTGCGCTGCAGCGGCTCCGGGCAGAGATGGAAACCCAGCAGGCCTGTAACGCCCACCCCGGTGACACGACTGTATCGGTGTGTCATACCAAAACAGGAACGGCCAGATTTCATAGTGGTCTCCGGAAAGGAGCTCCGCATGCAGAATGCGGAGGAACTGAAGGTCTTCGGCAGGACCTTCCAGGACAGGATGATGTGGTGCCTGGCGTCACAGTTCTTGAAACAGCCGGGCACGTGTCCATATGACAGGTCGATGGTCGCAGGGTATGCCCTCGGCATTCTTCCGCCTGATGCTGTCCAGAAGGTAAGGGAGCATGTCGAAAACTGCTGGTGCTGTCTCGACCTTTTCATCGCCACGCTGGCAACCCGGTCCCTGCAGGTCGTGGCGAATGGCAAGGAAGAAAAAACGCTAGAATGCACAGATGGAAATCCTTTATAATTGAAAAACACTATTCCACTGAAAGAGGAGGCTGAATGCTGCAGTTCATCTCACTGGTCGGCAACCAGGTGCTGTCTGTGCTGAACCCCATACTGTCCCTGTGTGAGAGCCAGGTCAGGCCCGATCGCATCGTTCTTCTCACCACAACTTCACGCCGGATTGTCGACACCGCAGAGCTGATAAAGGATTACCTCACAGAGGAGAAGGGGTATCTGGAAGAAGAGATCTCCATTCGGGCCGTTTCCAGTCTTCTCGTTCCGGACAACAGCGGGAACGTTCCTCCCCATCAGCTTATTTCCGGAATGCCCCGGGAACACAAGGTGATGTTCAATCTCGCGGGGGGGATGAACTTCCACGTGGCGGCGTGCACCAGCTCGCTCATCGGCGAGGACTGCATCTATCTCTACCCGGAATCAACGGGGCTGCATGTCTATTCCATGACGAAGGGCGGCATCGAATCGCATCAGGTCCTTCCCCTGCCCAAGCCGATCGATGTCCTGGCCCTCCAGAAGATCCCGTACCACGTCGAATCCCAGCCCCTGCGTCCCTTTTTTGCATCGGCCCTGAAGAAGGCCGGCATCCGGTTGCCGGGCGGATCGCTGCAACACGTGAGGGCCGGGGGAGTGCTGTTCGACTGCGTGTGGAACTCCGGCAACGAAATGCGGTTCGTCACGTGCATCCACTCTTCAGCAAAGCAGCCGAAAAGCAGGCAGGACATGCTCGCCGAAGAGCGTGCGCTCCTGGACATGGCTGCAGGCCGCTGGAGGCTCAACGACCTGTTCCACCGGAGAATAGGCGTGATCACGAATCATCAGTCCACGGCAGAGCGTCTCCGCGCAGAAAGCCGCGGCAAGCTCGACGTCATTCCGTACTTCTACCACGACTCCGGCGATGCCGCTTTTCAATGTGCCATGAAGGGTTTTTTCGATACACCTGAAACCCCCATGACGATCAGAGCAGGCGCAGCCGACATCCCCGCCGAAGGCTACACCACCGGGCGATCGCTGAACAACCCGCCGGTGGAGAGGCTCTACTGCCCACTGGGCAAGGAAATCCTGCCGACACTCCTCGCGGTGTGGTCGCACAACGCCCGCGAGGCGCATTTCATCTACACGCCCACGGAGCCCTCGGTCATGAAGCTTGCCCAGGAGATCATCGAGCACAGGGACCTCCTGCCCGTGGAGCGGGTGGCGTTTCACCCGATGGGCATGGACGGTACGGAGATCCTCGACCTGGAGGCACCGACGCCTGGAAGGGTGGAAGTGAACATAACTCCCGGCATGAAGAACGCGGCCGGGCTCCTGACCCTGTGGGCAGGCCTGCACAAAGCTCACGTCTTCTCCATCGAGACGGGCACCCAGAAGCTCACCGATATCGCCACTGCAAAGGGACTCATGCTCAAGGGGCCCGATCCCAGTGAGCTGCTCGCTCTCCAGGGGCACCGGATCGCCGATTACGGCATTAACACGAGCATCGAGATCAGGAAGAAGACAAAGATGGTCAAAGGGAGGACCGTCCGCACGCCTTCCCCATACAAGATCAAATTCGAGATGCTCCTTGAGGCCGTCAGACGGCTGTGTTCCGATGCCGATCTCTTCGACGAATTTCCCTGGCTGAAAAATCGGGTAGATCTCGGAGGCATGACCCTCTGGCATGAAGGGTCAAGGATCCACATAACCGACAGCAGCGGCACGGCTGTGGATATCTATTCCGGAAAAGGGCGCTGGTTCGAGGAGCTCATAGGCTACGCCCTTGCCGAATCCGGGGCCGACGATGTTCGCGTGAGGCTGCGTATGGCCTGGGACGAGAACACCGAGCAGTATCTCAAGGAGAAATACTCAGCCAATGAACACCTCATCTTCCGGTCTGATATCGACGTGGTGGCACGCTTCGCCGGGAGGTACTGCATGGTGTCCTGCAAGGCGTTGCTGCCCGGACTGCCTGAGGACGTGTCGCGGACGACGGCAGAGGCCCGCGGCATGGCTGTGCCTTTCGGGAGGTTCACGGTCCCGCTGGTCGCATACCTGAAGTATACCGGAGAACCGTTCAAAGACAACGACGTGTGGGTGTTCGGGGTGCACACCTTCACCGACAAGGTCACAATGAAGGCCCTGCTGGATCAGGCCTTCAAGGAAAGGAGGAGTACGTCAGCATGAAGGTGGTCATCCGGAAACCCGACCTTGATACCTGTCTGACTGCGCTCATCCTGGGCGTGGGCCCGACCGACGTCGTCGCTGTCAGACCCGCAGGCGCCTCGGCCGAAGAGCTTGCGGACCCCGGGATGCTCTGTATCGAGGCGGGCGGCAGCGGACAGACCGCCTTGGGCAACTTCGATCACCACGATACAGGCTTTTACCTGCCCCCTGCCTGTGTCCAGGCATGGGAAAGTGTCGGCGGGGGCACGCCCGGACTCGAACGGCTCGTGCGCTATGTCGCCCAGGTGGACGAGGCCCGCAGCGATACTGCGGTCCCGTTCCCTTCGCTCTCGAACATCTTTTCCGGAATGCTGATCGAAGAACGTGAGCCGCTGCGGCAGTTCTGCAGAGGGGTCTCCCTTCTCAGGGAATTCCTCGAGCTGGGACTCGATCCCTTCGCCCCGGTGCCGGGCATCCCCACATGGCAGCCCTACGTGGCCGCCAAGGAAAGGAATCAGCTTCTGGTGGAGAAGGCGCTGGAGGGAGCCCGGTACTTTGAGACATCAGGCGGGCTGAAGGCGGGCTATTGCGAGTCGCGTGCACCTGGCGGGCTCGGGGCCCTGTATGCCCAGGGCTGTTCAGTGGTGATCATGCATAACCCACTCTATGGTGACCCGCCTGTTTGCAAATATACGATAGCAAGTCACGAAATATCCGTCGTGGCATTGCTGGAGGCGCTCAATGTCTGTGAATCCGGATGGGGCGGACGCGCTACCATCATCGGTTCACCACCGGCAGGTTCAGTCTTGACGCCAGATGAAATTATCGCCCTGGTCAGGAAACACCTGTAATGTAAAGGCACTATCGACCTGTTATGTTTCTATGATTAAAAATATTTACCAAGGTAAATGAACATGCTAAACATATTCTGGTGTAGTTTTAGTCACTTCCGATTCCAAGGATACATGATTTCAGGAGGGGCACTTTCATGATGAAGCAGCATTATTATCTTTCTCTTCAATATTCCGCTATTCAGAAGACCGTTCTCAGACATGAACGGCTCTGGTCGATTGCCGGGATCAGCAACATCCTCTCGTGGATGAACGAGATTGAAATGCCCAGGATCGCCAGAGAACACGCCGGCGAACCCATCGTGGCCGGTGGGGGCAAGTTCACGGCCCGGTTTCCAGGAAAGACACAGGCGCAAGACGCCAGACAGGAGTGTATGGACTTGGTATCCACCACCCTGCCAATGCTCGAGTTTCAGGTATCTCAAATTTATCCGTCGGATACGTTCCAGTCGCTCAAGAACGATGATGGCCGCAACCGGGTAATCACCGAACTGGGTGAGCAGAAAAGACGCTTCCGCGGCTACGGAGTCTCGTTCAACCCTCACCTGGAGCTCTGCTCGGAGTGCGGAGAATACCCCGTTCAAGACCATCTCCATCGGGAAAAGGAGACAAAGCGGGTCTGCCGGATCTGCAAGGCGGCCTTTAAAGAGTCGCGGGAGATAGATAAGGAACGGATAGCGACCACCACACTGCAGAAGGTCTATCTTGCCTACCTGCGCGAAGTACCCGATGCCCGCGGCAAGAAACCTGCCACCGACTTCAATGACCTCTTCCCTGAAGCTAAAGACACTGAGAAATCTACAACCGATGAGAAACGCAAGCGGATGGCGGTCTGGTTCTCCGACCTGAACAACATGAACGACAAAGTGCCGGTCTGGCTGAACCAGCAGGACGAATTAAAGGTGCTCGAAACCTTTAGCCAGTTCCTTAACACGGTAGTCGAAATCATTGCCAAGGCATTGGCCACCACATTCCGCAACCATACAGGAGACTATCTACCCTTCCGATTGGTAGTTGCCGGTGGCGATGACCTCTGCCTGGTAATGGCCGACCGGGATATCCTGCCTTTCTGTGTCAATATATCCCGCACGCTGAACGAGATAAAGAGAGGCCTGCCGGACAACCACCCATTGAGCGACGCCTGGCTGCTGAAAAACGGCACCTTCAAGGAAGGGGGCAGGCCCAAGCCGTTCGGATTTGGCGGCAGTTTCGTGGTGACATCCATCCACACCCCTTTCAGCCATATCCACCGCGTAGGGGAAGATCTCATGAGTGCCGCCAAAAAGCACACCGGCCGGGAAGGCAACAGCGTAACCTGGCGAATCATGGCCGAAGAGGAGACGGTCACCGAAAAACTTCTCGACTTCGAACGTCCGATATTCATTGAGAAGGAAGACAAGGGGAAGAACAGCCTGAATAGCCTCACTTTCAACGACTACGTGGAACTACTCAAAAAGTACCAGAAAAAGATCTCCGGCTCCCATCGCCAGCAGATCATCGCCTTGATGCAACGGGAAAAGAACCCGTGGGAGGTCGAGCGCCAACTCAAACTGCTCGATTCCGGCGAGACCGACAAGAGCTTCGCACCCCTGCTGCGTGACAGAAGTTTCCGGAATATGGACGGGATGCTCCTGCTCGGGCGTATTGCCACCCTTTTCGAACTGATGACCATCAGCGGAGGTGATAGCAATGAGTAATACCTTCCACCTTTTGAGCGGCACCCTGTGCGTCGATGCCAGCGGTTACTGGTACACCGGCGGCGGCGAAAAGGGGTCATTCGGCTATTACCCCCATCTGAAGGACCGGGAGGGACGTCCGGTCTATCCTGACACCCAGCTCCATGGTGACTTGCGGATGGCCGCACTCTGGGCCAAGGCGCTCGGCGTCGAAGCAACCATCCTGGACAGGCTCTTCGGCAAGAACGGCAATGAGACCGCCGCCCTGCTGCATATTGGTGATCTGAGTGTCCCGGATGGCTGGAACAAGAGCCGGTTCCAGGTCAAGCCACGTATCGAGATCAACGATGATACCCGCTCAGTGCGGCAAAAAATGCTGGCCAATTTCGAAGCTGCCTGGCTCGAAGGTCTTACCCTGACTGCCCCGATCTATGCCGGATACTTTGCCGATAAAACCGATGCGGAAAAGGCCCGCGAACTTCTGGATGAGGCATCATGGCTCCTGTCCGGTTTCGGTGCGCTACGCTCACGGGGTTATGGCCGCCGCGAAAAGGTGAAAATCGATTGGCGGCCGATGGAGACCGTCACCATAGCTCCTGCCGCCATTGCCGAGCGCGCCTTTACCTACCGGCTCACCAGCCTTGTCAACCTCCGCAGCAAGCCGGTGGCAGCCGAGCGTCTCCAGCTGGTGGGGACATCCCTGACCATTACTGCCGAGCAGCTTCGCGGATGGTTCGTCCGCTCCTACCACGCCGCGACCGGTGCCTGGCCCACCGCTGACCAGATGGCGGGCATCGCCTTCACCGATCTGATTCCCACGCCGGGAAATGGTGCAGCTGCCTATCCACCGCCTTCAACCACACTGCGCAGGGAAGACGGCACCGGCATCGAGGACTACTGGAACAGGCCGCCCAAGGAGGACTGTTCCAGTACGGTCCAGGGGGAAGCCTTGTCAACGGACGAGCAGAGCAGAAAGAACAAGGTCAAGCTCAAGCCCCTGGCCCCCGGTTGTTTTGTCACGGAGGATGGCAAGGTCCACTCGATAACCGTGCATGCCCGGATGCGCAATGCCATGGGCGAGGAAGAGGGCGGCGGTACCTTCACCACCCGCGAAAACGGGCTTTTCGTCCAGCAGTATCTGGATACAGGCACATGTTTCAGCGGACAGATTGCCCTGGCCGACACGCAGGGCGAATTCGCCCGCACCGCCTATGCCATCCTTTCCACCCTCAAGCCGGTCATCAATGGCAGCATCCTCTCGCCGGAACTAGCTCCCGCCATCGACAGCACCCTGTCCGGCCCCGGCCCCAGGGTGGTAATCATGCCCTTGCCATACGATCCGTCGCGCGAGTGCCGTAAAGATGAGGGGATCACCATTGGTACCCAGCGACGCTACGCCCCTGCCCTGGGACGGCCCCGCCGCGGGCTTCCGGCCATCCTGCCCGGGTCGGTGCTGGTGGATGAACAGACTTCCGGCACTGTTGCATGGGGCATGTTTGGCAAAGCGCTTCCGCACAAAAGTAAAGAGCCCCAAGAACCAGAGGTGTGGGAAAAACCGGAGATCAATATTCCGTTGGCGAGACTCGGAATCAAGTGGGACAAGATCACCCGTTCACAGGCCGGCATTCTGCGTGAACTGCTAAACCCTGACCACAACAGGGATTCCATCGCCAAATTCCTCAAGGACATCCGTGACAAGCACACGGAAAAAAATCCCGATTCACCCGAGGCGAAACTTTACCAGGAACTGACCGCCACCCTTGAAAACAAGGGTATCGAGGGGCTCACGGATCTCGTGAAGAAAATCCTCGATTACCTCAAGGCCGAGATCTGGTGGAACAATAAGAAGCCGCGAGCTGACGGCTCGAAGAAGGAGGTATAATGAATCTGTTCACGCAAGCCCGCCGGGCGCTGAAATTCGAGGTTTCGCTGGAACTGGCCACTCCGCTGCTGCTCCGTTCCGGTCAGACCGGCGATGTCACCGACTCCTCCATCGAGCGCACCTTCGATAATCGTCTCCACATCAATGGCTACGTCTGGGCGAGCCTGCTGCGCCGCGCACTCGCCCGCCTGGCCGATGGCCGCGAACTGGCCGGCCTGGTGGGAAAATTTCAAGAAAATGGTAGTCTTTCCCCCCTCTGGTGCGAGGCAAGCATTGAAGACCTGCATGCCACAACCGTCAACCCCGGAATCGCCATCGACAGGGAGTACGGCGCCACTCGAAGCGGCGCCCTGTTCAATGACGAACTGGGGCTCGCCGGTCTGCCGCTCACGCTGCGCTTCACGCTCTTCGCAGAAGACGACGTCACCGCGCAGAGATGGCGCGCGGCCCTGTTGGGAGCGCTGCGGCTGATCGATGACGGCATCGAGAACATCGGCGGCGGCTGGACGTACGGCTATGGCCGGCTGTCCGTAGGCAGGATCAGAAGTGTTACCCTCGACCTCAAGCCGGAGGACCGCACAGAGCAGGAGGTCCGCAGAGCGCGGGAGGCCCGCAAACAGCTCTGGCAATGGGATAAGATTGAATGGGGGCCGGACGAAAAGATCCCAGAGACCGTCACCTGCACGACCCCGGCCACCATCATCGATGTCGCCGCGCGGGTGGCGCCCGGTCAGCTCCTGGCTGTAAAAAGTCAGGTCTTCCCGATCGATGCGCCCAGGTTCGGCAAACTCCCGGATAGCTTTGTCTTCCGCCGCAACCGGCTGATCGGCGATAAAACCGTGCATGAACCCGTCATTCCCGGCAAGGCGATACGCCAGGCCATTCTCTCCGTGCCGCTGGAGCGTAAATGGCGCAGTGCGCGCAAAGAAGGCGAACCGGATATCTGCCTTTCCACCACCCATGTCAAGCGATGCCCTAAAGAAAAGCCTTGCAGCTGCCGCCGCTGCACATGGTTTGGTTCCACGGACGCCGCTGGCATCATTGCCGTCACAGACGCGCCGGTGACGAACTACGCCATGGAAGTTATCAGCCGCATCCAGCTCTGCGAGCATTCCCTGCAGAACATGAATCTCTTTTGCGGGGAATACCTGAAAGCCGGCGATTTCAGCTTCAAGATCATCATCGATAATGGCCGTGCCGGCAATGCCGACGAACTGGTAAAGGAGATCTGCGATCTGCTGGAAGAAATGAAGGACAAAACAAGTTTGCCTGAAGAGGAGAAAGGTATAACCGCCCCGCCAGGCTGGTACCGGCTGGGTGGCACCGCCACCTGCACCGGCCAGGTTCAGGTTAACGACTACACCATCAGAGGAGGCGCCCAGCTATGAGTGATAATGAATTCAGCAAGGGGAACATCAGCTATACGGTAACATGCGGAGTATCCCCGGAGGCCCTGGCCGATCTTCTCTCTGGGGTCTGGAAGGGCGGATATGTGGCTTTTGCCAACGGCGAGCGGCGGCTGGACCAGCTGGGTGGCTCCGCCATTGACGCGGCCCTTTTGAGCCGGCGCGTGCAGGAACTGCCCGATCGTCTGAAAGAGCCCGGGAATACCGAGGGCTATGTCACCGAGATCGATCTCTGGCGGCAAGAGGGCGCTGTGCTGGAAGAGATTGCTGTCGAACGCAAGGAAAACAGCTTCACCGTTCAGCATTGGCGGCTCAACACCACCCCCGCGGATGCCGGCAACTGCCTGTACCGTGAGGCCAATACCTTGGCCGGTTCATACCGCAGCCGCCTCTACAACGGCCGGCTTGCCACCGTGGAAGTCGTCTGGCCGGATCAGCGGCTCAATTTTTTCATCACAAGGGGGAACTGATGGCCACCGGGAAGATTAAATTTTTCAATCAGGAAAAAAGGTTCGGTTTCATCGCCGGCGAAGACGGCCAGGATTACTTTTTCCACGGCAGCAAGGTCCAGCAGGGCATTTCACCGGATAAAGGACTGACTGTCACCTTTGATCCCAGAAAAGGGCAAAGGGGCATGGAAGCTCACAACGTCAGGACCACCGCCAAGGCTTCCCCTGCATCGGGCGGCCCTCGCGATCATGCACCACGAGCTGCCGCGTCCAGCTCCAGCGGTGGTGATTTCCCCTATGAATTTCTCCGCCGCAAGCCCGGCAAGGCAGCCCTTGAGGCGTTGCATCACAGGCAGGAACAGGGGCGGCTCGATATCGCCTTCGATGTTGTCTGGACCACCGAGACCCCCACTGCCCTTCAGCCATGTGAGGATCCTGACGTGCCTGAATCCGCCATCGGCCGCAAGGGAGAGAACACCGGCTACAACAAACGCTGGCTGATGATCGACGGCCAGCCGGCCATTTCCCCCTTCACTGTAAAGGGCGCCGTGGCAAACGGCTTCGCCAACCTGCTGGGAGGCTGCTACCGCGTGCCGGACCGGAAGGAGGGGCACAATAACTCCATCACCCCAGGTACCTACCCATACACCGGCAAATGGAAACGCTACCGGGTCTCCATGAATGGTAAGTCGTTGCCTGGTATAATACGGGAAATCAATATGGCCAGAGGCGACGTTAAGATTCAACCCGTGGTGGAATACTATCTTGATGATGTATCCATTCCGGGTTGGTTGGAGCCTGAAATGCCATGTCAGGCGGCCTGGTCGCACCCAATAAAGAGAGATGGAAAAGCTGACTATAACAAACGTATCATTACGCCTGGTTCCATTGAGAAGCATACTCCGGGAACTTCACCAGCAAATGGCAAAACAGCCCTGATCTACCACAAACCCTACTCTTTCGGAATGGACCTGAAACTGAAACCGGGCGACATGGGTAAAAAACACAAGCATCGTTTTTATTCCGAGAATGGCAACGAGATTGATGGCCAAGTGCCGCTCCTCTCACTGGCTCCGGAAAAGGACCTGCTGGATAATGTCTATGGCGGCCGGTACTGTATAAACAGTCAGGGGAAGAAAAAACTGAAGGTCAAACACATGCGCTACCACCTTGGCAAACCCTGGTATGAGAACCTCCGCGACCTGAAACCCGGAGACTGGTGCTATTACACACTCTTTAACGACGCGCAGGGTAAACCCAGGATTGCGGCCATCGGCAAGAATTTTCTGTTCAAGGCACTGTTCAACCACGAGGAAACAGTGCCGGACGACAATAAAGTTTGTACCGGTCTGGAGCGGCTCTGCCCCCGCTGCGCACTCTTCGGCGTTACGGACAAAGACGAAGGCCAGGACAAGAAAGCAGTGGGATATGCTGGCCGTTTCAAGGCCTCAACCCTGAAAGCCGCCATGAAGCTCACTGAAACGAAAGATGGCGAACCCGGAACCATCCCGGCAAAGGATACTTTCCGGCCCCAGGCCGTTCAATTCAAGCTCTGGAATGACGGCAAGCGGGTAGTCATCCGTCAGTTCGCCCTCCCGGTCATGGGTCCGCCCAAACCAAGCAAGCGTGACATGGACGGCTATTTTGAAGAATCCACCGGAGAACTCAAGGGCGCCAAACGCTACCATCATGTCAAAATGGATTTTGATAACACCCTGCCCGCTCTCATCCAGGCAACCGACAGGAAGAGAACCGCTGCCGAAGGCATGCCCTATGCCCATCAGATGCGGCCGGTGGCAGCGGTCTGCCGTGATGGAATAGCTTTCTCCGGTACCTTGGGCGCGGAGAACTGCTCCACCTTAGAAATCGCTGCCCTGCTGGCGCTTCTTGATAAACGTTCCGCAGGCCATGCCTTCAAACTCGGGCTGGGGAAAAACATCGGGCTGGGCACTGTGAGCTCCCGCATCGAAAGAGTCTGGGTGCGCCAGCCCGGCGCAAAATGGAATCAGGTCAAAATTCCGAACGAAGAGAAAAGCCGCGAGGAGCTCTTTGGCGCTCTTAAAGAACTGCTTCCCGAAGCGGTGATTGAAGCCCTCAAAAAGATCATTAACGACCCATCCGATAAACAGCGGCTGCACGATATGACGCACAAACATCCAAAGCTGAAATTCGCCAAGGCTGGCCCAAAATACTGGGAATACGCGAAGGTAGAGACGATTCCCTGATGATAGCTGACCTGCCCTGCCTGGTCGAGCTCAGGCTGCGGGCCCTGGCGCCCATCACCGGGCTTCCGCACTACCCGGGCCCGCACCTCTCGGCCATGCTGCGCATCGGCATGCGGGCCGCCGGTTACAAGGCCGAAGGCCTGCACGCCATCCCTCGCGACCTGGGTATCAACAACTGCGTTCCCGGCGATCACATCCACCTGGGCCTGAGCTTCTCTCACGCAGCCACCCCGGCCGTGCGCGCCCTGGTTGCCCGCTTCGACACTCTGGCTGCAGGCAAGGGCCATTTTGACCCCGGCCGCACCATCGCCCTCGAACATGCCCTGTGCCGCATCACCGGCCAGGACCTCCGCGACCGCGACCCGGAACCGCTTACCCCCGCAGCCCTCCTGCCCGAGATAGAACGGCTCGCCGCTTTGGACATGTTTTCCATCATCTTTAACACCCCGCTACGCCTGCCGCGCCCGGCCGGTGCCAAACAGGCCGGCCACCGCTACTGCGATGAGGTCTTTTTCCTCGACCACGCCACCCACAGCCCCCTCGGGCACCTTCTCGCCGCTGTGCGTGAAAAAATCACCCCCCAATGTATAACCGAAGGGCATGCTCTAGACATGCCCTTACAAACTGAGACCAAAGGCTGTGCAGAGGTTGTCTCTCTTTGCTCCCCCGATGAAGTCGAGCATGAAGGGGAATGGGGTAGTGGTCTTTCCATTACCGGCGGCGGACTGATCTGGGTGGACATCCCGTATGGCGCCGCTCCAACCAAGACCCTGGGCGGCGTGATGGGGCGGCTGCACATCACCGGCCAACCGGGTGCAGCCACCTCGGAACGCCTGGTTCTGGGTCAGTATCTCGGAGCAGGCAAGAACGGCGCCTTCGGCCTGGGGTTCTACACCATCCCGGAACTGGACGATGTGCGGGTCATCGAGCCGCTGAAGCGAGGGACGACGCTGTTCGACCGACTGACCTTGCCCGAGAACCTCGAGCAGGCTCTCGCGAGCCTGCCGAACTCGTCCCCGGGTCCTGACGGTCTCACCACCGGAGATCTCCGGAAGGCAGGGGCACAGCTCCTCGCCGGGATCGTCAGGTCGCTCGGGGCAGGCACCTATGGACCCGGGCCCACCAAGCGGTACAGGATACCCAAGTCTGATGGGGGAGCGCGGTCCATCGTGGTCCACAACGCTGTGGACAGGCTGGTCTTCAGCGCCGCGACCCGCGTGCTGGCCCCGTCCGTAGACAGGCTGCTGGAGGACTGCGCCTGGGCCTACCGTGCCGGGCTCAACCGGAAGGGTGCCGCCAGGGCACTTCAGGCTGCGGTCAGGGACGGCTTCTCCTGCGGCATCAAGGCGGACATAGCCGCCTTCTTCGACAGCGTGGACACCGCCACACTGGGAGACTCCCTGACTGGTCTATTCCCCGGGGATCCTCTAGCAGGGGCCGTCATGTCGTGGATCACGGCCTCAGGTGAGCCGGGTCTGCCCCAGGGAAACCCCCTTTCACCCCTTCTGAGCAATCTCTACCTGGCGCGTTTCGACCGGGCCATGCTGCTCATGGGCCTGCGCATCGTGCGCTATGCGGACGACTTCGTGGTGCTGGCGCGGGAGGGCACCTCCCCCGAGGCTGTGCTTGCCCGAGTGCGCGAAGCACTCGGTTCCATGAGGCTCGCCCTGAGGGAGGAGAAGACTGTGGTCGTGAAGCCGGGACAGCCAATATCCTTCCTCGGATTCACCATCACGGCGACTGACGTGGTGGAGGATGAAGGCCCTGCTGAGGACGGCGACTGGCTGCCGTTGTTCGAGGAGCAGGTGCTGGAAGGCACGCCGGTGTACCTCACGGGCGCATGCCGCGGCGCCTATTGCAGCGGACCTTCCCTCGTTATCAGGGACGAGGCGCAGAAGACCTTCAGCGTTGCCTGGAACCAGGTGAGCAGGCTGGTGGTGGTGGGACGCTCTACGTTCTCCGGTGGCGTGGTCTACCATGCGGTGAGGGATGGCATACCGGTGGCCTTCATAGACATCATGGGCCGCCTCCGGGGGCGCCTCTACCCGTCCGGATATGAGCTGCCCTCCATGGCCGATCTCCAGGCCCGGTTCGCTGCGGATAAGGACGCGTGCCTGGATTTTTCCCGGGAGATCGTTGCCGCCAAGATCCACAACAGCCAGGTGCTCCTGTCGCGGAACGGGATAGACGAGGCCGGCCTGCACGATCTCGAGGCCCAGGCCCTGTCGGCGCCCGATCTGGATACGCTGCGGGGCTACGAGGGCACGGCGGCCCGCCTCTATTTTTCCCGCTTCGCGCCGCTCGTCCGGCCGCTGCCCTTCGAGGGGCGTGTCTACCGGCCTCCCCGCGGTCCGGTCAATGTACTGCTCTCCTTCGGCTACACCCTTCTCTACAACCGCCTCGGGTCGGCCCTGCGGGAGCAGGGCTTCGATCCGCGGCAGGGGTTCTTCCACCAGGGGCGGGGCACCCACGATGCCCTGGCGAGCGACCTCATGGAGGACCTCCGCCATGTCGTGGAGCGTGTCGTCCTTGCCCTGGTGCACCTCAAGGCCATAGGCGAGGACAGTTTCTCCACCGACGCGAGGGGGTTGACGAGACTGACCGGCGAAGGGTTCCGCCGCTTCATTGCGCGTTGGGAGCAGACGATGGGGGCGGTCTTCGCGCTGGACGGCCGCAGGATGAGCTACAACGCCTGGCTCGACGAGGCCGCCCTGGCGCTGAAGCGGACGCTCATGCTGAACGTGCCCTACAAACCGCTGCGTATCTACTGAGATGACCTATGTGATCGCGTATGACATCGAGGACGACAAGGTTCGCACACGGCTGGCGAAGTTCCTGGAAAAGGAGGGCGTACGGCTGCAGAAGTCGGTTTTCCTGGTCGAGAAGGAACGGCATGCATTCAAGGGATTCCGCCGGAGGGTTGAGGTTCTGGCCGGCGGTGGAGAGGTGGCGATCTTTCCCCTCTGCCTGGGGTGCCGGAGGCATGCCATGCGTCTGGGAGAGATGCGGCCGAGATTTTATTGTTTCTGAGGGAGTGAGGGGCAAAGGAGTAGTGAGTTTTCACTCATCCGAGAACCTCAAAATGAGGTTGCCGGAAGGGGTGAATTCTGGTAGGGTGGAAGTACGATAGCACGGCTTTCCGCCTGCCTTTGCCGGACATGGGGACAGGCATACGATGCTCTTTGACAAGGCCTGAGGTTCTCGGATGGCTTCCATACAGGGTTTGCGGGCGAATGACGGTCATTCTGGTTCAAAAATGTACGATTCGCCGGACACGGACGGGAGGTTCTCGGATTCGGGCTTCCGGAGCGTCTGTTCATGCGGCTCCTGAAGGCTGCTGTCGAAAATGGCTTCCAACGTGGAAGGGTTACGACACAATACGGGCATTCTTGCAGAAAATCACCGGTTTGGGTCGAAAATGGCTTCCAACGTGGAAGGGTTACGACAAAAAAGCAAACTCGTCCGTTTCATAACCATCTCGTCGAAAATGGCTTCCAACGTGGAAGGGTTACGACTCTCCGGATACGGAACCAGCCCGCGTGCTGGAAGGTGACCGTCGAAAATGGCTTCCAACGTGGAAGGGTTACGACAGAGGTGAAGGCACTAGCGGCTTCGGCGATCACCTTGTCGAAAATGGCTTCCAACGTGGAAGGGTTACGACACGCTCCAGCTCCTTCGAGGCAGGCTTGGTTTCCGTCGAAAATGGCTTCCAACGTGGAAGGGTTACGACTGATCACATTTTGGGTCTATGACGGAGAAAAATCAGTCGAAAATGGCTTCCAACGTGGAAGGGTTACGACTAGCGGGCTTGGAGGGCGTTGCCCAAGTCGGTGAGAGTCGAAAATGGCTTCCAACGTGGAAGGGTTACGACATCTGCCCCGGACTCATACACAAAATAGGCAGAGCCCAAAAGTCGAAAATGGCTTCCAACGTGGAAGGGTTACGACACCGCTTTCAACCGGTTCATCAGAACCCCGCCGGCCTTGTCGAAAATGGCTTCCAACGTGGAAGGGTTACGACTATTTTGAGCTCTCTTGGCTGCTCCCTCCCGTAACGTCGAAAATGGCTTCCAACGTGGAAGGGTTACGACCTCGTGCCGTGAAAACCACAAAACCTTTTTCATCGTCGAAAATGGCTTCCAACGTGGAAGGGTTACGACTTTGTACAGTCCCAAAGTGCCGGAGACAAAAAGTCGAAAATGGCTTCCAACGTGGAAGGGTTACGACCTTGGCGACACCGCTAAGATTCTATAACTCAGTCGAAAATGGCTTCCAACGTGGAAGGGTTACGACAAATCTGTCTTCGAATCCAAGCTCTCTAAACCAAAGAGTCGAAAATGGCTTCCAACGTGGAAGGGTTACGACAAATCGTATGATCCGTTTAGCCTGATCGTTCCCTTGTCGAAAATGGCTTCCAACGTGGAAGGGTTACGACAGATCGGCCAACAACCCGACCCATGTCCACCTGTCGAAAATGGCTTCCAACGTGGAAGGGTTACGACTTTCCGTCTTGGAGTCCAGTGAAGAACTCCGTGCCGTCGAAAATGGCTTCCAACGTGGAAGGGTTACGACTTTATCGAGAAATCAATGTCCGTTCCGAGTATGCGTCGAAAATGGCTTCCAACGTGGAAGGGTTACGACCTGGGCAGATCTTCCTCAACTGCCTGGAATGAAGGTCGAAAATGGCTTCCAACGTGGAAGGGTTACGACTTCGGCAGCTGAGGCGTAGGCAAACAATTCGGACCGGTCGAAAATGGCTTCCAACGTGGAAGGGTTACGACTTGGAGAACTAGGGGTTTTTGCGTCCCCATTCTATGTCGAAAATGGCTTCCAACGTGGAAGGGTTACGACTGTTCTTCATCGTCAACCACCAATATCTTTTTTTTCGTCGAAAATGGCTTCCAACGTGGAAGGGTTACGACAAATGGAGTCCCGCCTTAGCATCCAGATACACGCGAGAGTCGAAAATGGCTTCCAACGTGGAAGGGTTACGACTAAATCGTATGTATTGAGAACTGAGTCTACGTCGAAAATGGCTTCCAACGTGGAAGGGTTACGACAAACCGAACTTCTCGGCAATCTTGTGTCGAGCTTTGTCGAAAATGGCTTCCGAAGCGGAAGGGTTACGATTCACGGGGAGATTGAGCAACCCGCTGTATGGATTGTCGAAAATGGCTTCCGAAGAAGGTGTATGTACGATTCCTGCAAGAATGGAGGTGTGCTCTGTCCATGCCAGCAGCTCTGCGGTATTCGCCCTGGAGACAGTGAATGATGTTCCCATAGTGCACGGGAATGGTTCCCTTGCTCTGCTATGGATAATCGCCTGGCCAGGACAGAAATCTCAGAAATGAGTGAGGGGAGTGGTGATCAGGAAGAACCCTGGGCTTCCCCGGATCTAAGGCCACGCAGATGAATGGCGAGATTTCAGATACACCCTCTCCGGCCTGACGGCCCTCGGGTGTTTCCTGATGAGGCTTGATGGAACGAAGACATTCGTCCATCCGTTCTTCACCGAGCGGTATTCGATGGCCTTGCCCCGCCGGGCAGCCTCCCTGCCAAGCTTGCGCGCCAGCGACCGCGTGATGGTCTTTTTCCTGATCTTCCACCTGAGGTCGTATCGAGCGGATCTCAGGATGGAACGCACTTTCCCCCTGGTAGGGTTGCGGAGGTCAATGGTGTTCCTCCTCAGATGGGAACTCTCCCTGAATTTCACTATGGCATCGCCCTTCGGCCGCTCCAGGACGCATGTGGCCTTGCGCCTCGAGCCGTAGAACCCATCTTGGAACCTCGAGCAGTGCTTGAGCTTTGATGTCTTTATGCCCTGGGACATGATGTTCTTTGCCACGGCCTTCTTGGTTGCATGGAACAATGACGCTTCGCACTCGCCGGTCGTTGAAAGAAGGAACACGGCTGCTATCAGTGCGGCGACACATGAGAGGATTGTCCTGTTCATTGTGCCTCTCCCTCCAGAAAGAAGTATTCCGCCAATGCCCACAGGCCATCGTCGAACACCCCGGCAAACAGCATGAGCAGAAGGATCAGAAGAGAAGCCGACCCGACGAGGAACACACCGGAAGGCATCCCCCTGCGACTCAGCTGGGCACCGGTGGTGAGATTCCTTCCGCCCTGAACCATGAACGTCCCCCTGCGCACATACCCCTCGAGCTCCACCCTGTCGCCCGCAGCAATGCCTCCACCTGCGAGATCCCCCCTGAGAATGCATCCGGTCATGCGGCCATCATCCCGGACGACACGGAAGTCCCTGACCGGCACGGTCCCCATGCGCACGGATGACCTGAATTCCGGGATGATCCTCGTGAGAAGCTCGTCCAGGGCCACAAGCACCAGCGGCCCGAAGATCTTCCTGATGACAAGGAAGATCACGAGCACCCCCGCTGCCCACAGGAAACCGAACATCGAAGCCGTTATCCTGAGTACCGCCAGGGGGAAGAGTACGTACGAACCGAACCACAGCACCTTGCTGAGGGCCAGTGCGGCATCCAGCCTTCCCTCCTCCGTGTAGACACGAGCCTGGGCGACATCACCTTCCAGCCTTTCCATGTCCTCACACCCTCCTCTGCGGTTGCCTGAGCAGCCAGCCCAGGAAGCGGAACGGCGCACAGAGCATGTTCCATATGAAGATCGCGGCGAGATGGGAGAAGATATCCCTCCCGAGCACGAGACGGAGGATCGAGAGGATCATGGCCACGGCCAGGATGCACAGGATCCATCCGGGAAGCTGCTCGATGAGGGAGTCCATGACCGGCGTGGCCACGGACATGACGACTATGGTCAGTACGATACCCCACGCGACACGAGACTGCCCGATGATCATGAGGAATCCCGCGGCCATGAGTGCAAGCACCCAGAACTCTCTCGGGATGAAAGCAAGGATCAGGTTAAGCATGTCCTTCACGCTCCTCGAAATGGGAAAGTTCCATGTTCACTGTCGCTCCCTCCTTCACAATGTGACAGCACTCCCCGGGCTATCGGGCCCGTCGGGCAGCATGGTGTTCATCCCGCGGGTGTCCGGTGAGGCGCCCCTTCGTTCACGCAGGCCCGGTATTGCACGCATGATGCCAGTGCCGATGTCGTGCGTCGTCGGGCAAGTTGGCAGCAACATATAACCCTGTGATGTCGATTGATTATCGGGAATTTCTCCCAGCCCTGCGAGCGGGAGTCGGCGTCTGCCTGCGCTGTTCCTCCTGCAACCGTCTTTGATTCGCTGGCAGCTGTCCTCCCTATGGATGATGAGGGATGGTGCTGCAGGAAGGCTGATCAATCGAGGTTGCCGCAGGGTAAACAACGCTTGAACACATCATATCGAAGCACACCAGCCTCCTCAGCTCCCTGCGATTCCCGGGGAGGAAATGCAGGGTGCCGGGAATGCATCCATGTGCTGCATGGAGAGAACCCGGGCAAGATGCCCTGGGAGGATCGCCTGGTGGGTGGCTCTCAAGAGGAGGGGTCGGGAGAAGGGTCTCCCTAGTCGTCACCCTCCCTCCACTTGTTCCTGCGCATGTCGATCTCGGCCCTCACCTCGTCGGCATCCCTTCCGTACCGAGCCCGCGACTCCTCAAGTATGTTTCTCGCTGCTGATGCGTTGAATGGGGCCGTGTCCATGCAGGACCTGAAGCTGAAGGGCTGGAGCGAGTCCCGTGATATCTGGAGCCGTGCGAACCCGTTCCAGTTGGGGAGTCCGCAGATGTCCTGGGCTGTGAACAGGGGCGCGAACACGGGCGCCATAAGGTCCGCGTCGAGCTGGCCCAGCCTGAAGAGGATGATCGTCCCCGCGTTTCCCAGGAGGGCTGACAGGAGGTCGTTGTTCATGCCCTTCTGCACCGAAGCGAGCTGTGACGCGTACTGGGTGGCAAGCACCAGGCCCAGGCGGTACTTCCTTGCCTCGCTGAGCAGCTGGATGAGGTTCTCCGCCGGCAGGTTGTGGGCTTCGTCGACGTAGAGGAAGAAATCCCTGCGCTCGGAGGCCTTCCTCTGACCCCTCTTCATGGCGGCGATCTTGAAGCGGGAGACGAGCTGGTTGGCGATCAGGGCGCTCACCTCTGATCCGAAACGCCCTTTCCCGAGTTTCACCAGGAAGATCTTCCCGTGGTCCATGATCTGGCTGAAGTCTATGGAGGATCTCTCCTGTCCGATGATGTTCTTGAGCGTGGAGTCGTGAATGAAGCGGCTGAACTTGGAAGTGATGTACGGTGATATGTTTTCGATCCTTGCGTCTCCGGTGGCGCCCTCCAGCTCCTTGACGAAGTCCTTCACCTGGTGGTCGGTGTTGTTTTCCATGAGCCAGGCGCGGAACTTCTTGTCCTGGTAGCACATCATGAATTCCAGCAGCGTGGGGGTGAATCCCTCCCTGGGCTTTTCGGGAAGGAGGAGCTTCAGCATCCCCCGGAAATTCGCCTCGAATATCGGCCCGCCCGTCCTGTTCATGTCGTAGATACGGTCGATGGTCTGGTACAGGTCATCGATGATGAGGTCGCGTTCGTCGGGCGTCGAGTACTGGCAGATATTGAAGCCGAGCGGGCGGAGACGGTCGAGTACATCGAAGACGATCACGTCCCCGGCCCTCGACGGCGGGATCTTCCCCAGTATGCCGTCGACCAGGTCGCCGTGCGGGTCGATGACGGCTACACCCCTGCCGTCACGTATGTCCTGCAGGATGTGAGCCTCCATGAGGGTCGATTTCCCCGTGCCGGTCTGACCGATGATGAACATGTGCCTCATGCGGTCATCAGCGCTTATCCACATGGGCTGAATCATGCCCCTGAACTCGTTTTCGAAAAGCATGAGGGCGTCGCTGCGCTCCATGAGGTCGTCGGGGATCCTGATGAGGTTTGTCCGTGACCGCTTTACCGGAAGACCGAACTGCTCCTGCATGGGAGGTGAAGGCAGCCTGAAAGCGCAGGCAGCCTCTGCGGGGGTGAACGGCTCATCCTCGGGGAAGTATTCTATGTCCTCCGCGGGACCAACCGGCACACCCGAGACCGAGAATCCCCCTTCAAAGATGTTGGTGCTGGAGATGTCCCTGGTGATCGACTGGCCGATGATGCTTGCAAACGCGGTGTCGATGGGCTGGAGGGCGAGGATGAAAACCCCCAGCCGGCAGCTGTGCGAGGCGATGCCTGCAAGCTGCACAAAGACGTTGCCCTGGATCGCCTCGACCTGTTTCCTGGTGATGTTCAGATCCCTGCTGCCTGAAGACAGGAATTTGTCGCAGTCCACGATGATACCCGAGAGCCACCTCCTGGCCTCCCCGCAATCACCCGAAGGGCTGAAGCGGATGACCACCTTCACCGGATCGAGGCCGCCCAGCATGGTTTCCAGGAGGACCGACCAGTCGTTCATCGAGGGCCTCCACGGGTAACAGTAATCGATGCTGCTCCCTGGCACGTCCTCGGTCCTGAGATCGTTGAGGAAGCCCATGGAGGTGCGCCTGAAGGGCTCGGAGAGGACGACATCCTCCCTCTTCCTGCGGACACACAGGGCGTGGGAGGGGGCAAAGGGTCTTCTCAGCTCCTGGTACTCCCTGCGCGAAGTTACCGGGACAAACTCCGCCTCCGGCATGTGCGACGCGAGCAGGGGCATTATGGAGAGATACCTCGCTGCGGCCTGCTCCATGGAGTCCCGCTTTCTCTCAGAGCGTACATACAGGAAGAGCGACACCTGGAGGCTCCCCCGGGGTCTGTGGTGCAGGTTGGGAATGGCCGTGAAATGGAGTTCGATGGTGATGTTTTCGGGATACGAGCACAGGGTTCTCATGAGCGCCTCCCTGCGCTCGAGCAGGGCCTTCCCTTCGAGACTCTTGTCAAGGTCCTGAGGCGCCTGTATCGGGAAGAACTGCCTCAGGAAAAGGGCTCCGTGCAGGATTGAGTCGAGGCTCAGGCAGAACCCGGCAACATAACCCTTCTTCGTCCTCTCCGTGACGATCGTCGGAAAGTACTTCCTCTCTCTCATCCCCATCTCCCCCTCGCCAGAGGTGTCCGGGTGCTGCTTCACGTACTCTGGCCCGTCTCAGTTGCAATGCCCGAACAACGAACCTGTTCATCATGCCTGAGGCTGTTTCATTACAACCGCACGGCATAAACAGATGTGACGACGAGTATCATACCATTTTCGGCGCCCGGACATACAGGTTAAAATCTCCCTGTGACGGAAAGGAACATGAGAAAACTAAGGTTCATCCGGTTAAAGCGTACTTTGTCTCGTGAAGGGCCATGATCTTGAGTTT